>NZ_ANNO01000472.1:0-20494 GCF_000409565.1 Pseudochrobactrum sp. AO18b | reverse complement strand
GCAGCAGCGCTGCCGCAATAGGCGATCAGATCGCGAAAACTGGCAGGCCCGACATTATCGCTGCGGATCAGCCGCAACCAGTTGAGTCTCTGCTGATCTGAGAGACGAATTCCTTTTGACTGCGAACCCGTCTCTGCGATCATTTATTTTGATCCTATTTTGGTTTCTGTGCCGCTCAGTAACCGTTCAATATTTGCACGGTGCTTGATAAAAATTATCAGCGTCAGAACTGCAAAGAGCAGCGCTGTTTTCGTCAATCCGAGATAGAGAATAGAAAGCGGAACGATGATACAGGCGATCAGCGCTGAGAGCGAAGAATAGCGTGTGAGAAGCGCGATAACGATCCATACAGCTGCAAAAACCAGTGCACCCGGCCATGCCAGTCCCAGCAGAATACCGAGATAGGTGGCAACGCCTTTGCCGCCTTTGAAGCCAAGCCAGACCGGAAAAATATGACCGAGAAAAGCCCCGAGACCAGCGGCAAGCGCGTAATCGCGACCGAAATAGGCCGCAACCAGCACGGCGATCGTGCCTTTGAGCATATCGCAGAGCAGGGTAGCAGCGGCAATTTTCTTATTGCCGGTGCGCAATACATTGGTGGCGCCGATATTGCCGGAACCGATGGAGCGCACATCGCCCAGACCCGCCATGCGGGTGAGCAGCAAACCAAAGGGGATTGAACCGAGCAGATAGCCAAAGACCAGCGCTGCAAAAATGCCAGCCGCGCTGCCGGTGATAATCAGTGGTTCAAGCATGAAGTCCCCTCAGAGTGATTTGTCCGCGCAACCGGACAGCAGAAATTAGGCATAAAATCCGCACCAAAACAATATTTATAATGCGAAGACTGTTTTGCCGCTGACCACGGTACGGATCACGCGACCCTGAAATTTAGCATCTTCAAAAGAGCTGTTTTTCGAGAGTGAGTGCAATTCTTCAGCCTTTACGACCCATGGTTCATAAAGATCAACCACGGCGAAATCAGCTTTTGCACCAACTTTCAGAGTGCCTGCATCCAGACCATAGAGTTTGGCCGGAGCGGTGGAAAGCACTTCGATCAGACGCAAGAGGCTCAATGAGTCATTGTGATAGAGACGCAGCGCTGCACCCAGCAGGGTTTCCAGTCCGATTGCACCGGCTTCCGCATCGGCAAATGGCAGGCGTTTGGTATCAACATCCTGCGGATTATGCGCGGAGACAATCACATCAATCGTGCCGTTGCGCACGGCTTCAATCATCGCCTGACGGTCATCTTCATTGCGCAGCGGCGGCGAAAGACGGAAGAATGTGCGATATTCGCCGATATCATTTTCATTCAGCGATAAATGATTGATCGAAACAGCAGCGCTGACTTTTGCATTGGTTTCCTTGGCGCGGCGCAGAACCTGAGCCGACATATCGCAGGAAATTTGCGCAGCGTGATAATTGCCGCCGGTCATGCTTGCTAAGCGCAGATCACGTTCCAGCGGAATAACTTCTGCTTCACGCGGTGCACCGGAAAGACCGAGCCAGCTGGCATAAAGTCCGCTATTCATTGCACCGCCGCCGAGATAAGGGTCGATTGTCTCATGGGCAATCACCGCACCGAAATCTTTGGCATAGGTCAGCGCACGGCGCAGTAGCAGCGTATTGGCCAGTGATTTGCGGCCTTCGGTAAAGGCAACCGCACCGGCTTCACGCAGCAGACCCATTTCGGTCATTTCCTCACCCAGCAAACCTCGGGTGATGGCCGCAGCCGGATGCACATTGACAATGGCGGTGTCGCGGGCAGTCCGTTTGACGAACTCCACCAGAGCCACATTATCAATCACCGGATCGGTATCCGGCATCATAATCATGGAGGTTACGCCACCGGCAGCAGCAGCCTGACTGGCCGAGGCGATAGTTTCACGATGTTCTGTACCCGGCTCACCGATAAACACGCGGCTGTCGACCAGACCCGGGATCAGTACATTGCCGTTAAGGTCAATGACTTCTGCGCCTTCCGGCGTGCCCTGATTATTAGCATCCGCACCGCTGGCAACAATAATGCCGTCCTGAACGATCAGCGTGCCGTTTTCATCGAGGTTGCGTGAAGGGTCAATGATGCGGGCATTGGTGTAAACTGTAGTGCTCATCATCAGGCTCCAACACCGTTAAAATTTTCAGGATTTCGTCGCGGGTCAAGCAAAGCCTCCATTACGGCCATGCGTACGGCAACACCCATTTCCACCTGTTGCTGGATCACGCTTTGCGGGCCGTCAGCAATGTCCGAGGCAATCTCTACACCACGGTTCATCGGGCCCGGATGCATTACCAAAGCGTCCGGCTTGGCATATTTGAGTTTTTCTTTATCCAGCCCGTAAAAGTGGAAATATTCACGCACGGATGGCACAAAAGAGCCGCTCATACGCTCGCGCTGCAGGCGCAGCATCATCACTACATCGGCGTCTTTCAGGCCCTCTTTCATGGAGTTGAACACTTCAACGCCCATTTGTTCAATGCCGGATGGCAGCAGGGTGGATGGTGCAATCACCCGTACCCGCGCACCCAGCGCATTGAGCAGCAGAATATTGGAGCGAGCCACACGCGAATGCAGGACATCACCGCAGATAGCCACGATCAGACGACCGACTTTGCCTTTAGCGCGGCGGATGGTCAGCGCATCGAGCAGGGCCTGTGTCGGATGTTCATGGGCACCGTCGCCGGCATTGACCACCGAGCAGCCGACTTTTTGCGCCAGAAGCGCCGCAGCGCCGGCAGAAGCGTGGCGGATCACCAGAATATCCGGCTGCATCGCATTGAGCGTCATCGCCGTATCAATCAGCGTTTCACCTTTTTTAACCGACGAGCTGCCGACCGACATGTTCATCACATCGGCACCGAGGCGCTTACCGGCCAGTTCAAAGGAAGATTGGGTACGGGTGGAGTTTTCAAAGAAAAGATTAATCTGCGTGCGACCGCTTAGGATTGTTTTCTTTTTTTCCGGCTGACGGGAGACAGCAACTTCACTGTCGGCCAGATCCAGCAATGTGGTAATATCGAGAGGAGAAAGACCTTTAATCCCGAGCAAATGGCGGTGGGGAAAAAGAGGCGCGGGAGATTGTTCTGTCATCACAGCTATTCCCATATAATGTTTGCAGAGAAACTTGTTTGCGGCCTTATATATGCTTTTGCGGCTTTGTCGAATAAACAGTGTGGAGAAAAGCGGATTATTGAGGGGATATTTATAATTTTGCCGCAAACAATACCGCAAGGCGGATATTAGAGATTCGCGTATAGATTTTAAATATAAAAACCGGCGGCTGAAATCTCCGGCTAAATGGATGGAATATGTCGGTTAACACTCCTGCAGACGTTTCTGAAGTAACTAATCAGGCGCCGCAGCGCACCAATTATGCGCCGGATACGTCTCCATATTCCGCGACCAAAAATCTCAACGGACAGGCTGCTCCGCAATATAATGCCTATCTGAGTGATCCGCTGCTGCTGCAATGTGCAGCGCGTTTTCCGGAAAACCTGCAAAAAGAGCTCGAACAGACCGGCCGTTTTGTTTTATCTGCCGATGCGCAGGAAATGGCGCGCCTTGCCAATTCCGAAGTGCCGCGCCTGCAAACCCATGACCGTCAGGGTAACCGCATTGATCAGGTGGAATATCATCCGGCCTATCATGCTTTGATGCGCCGTTCCGTTGCGCATGGCCTGCACTCATCCATCTGGGAAAACAGCCCGCAACAATCGCCTGAAGCAGGGCGCCGCCATCAAGCGCGTGCGACACGTTTTTATCTGACAGCGCAACTGGAATGCGGCCATCTTTGCCCGCTGACTATGACAAGCGCATCACTTGCAGTGCTGATGACCTCTCCGGCGCTTTATGATGAATGGTCGCCGCGCATTCTCACCCGCAAATATGACTCGTCCAACAAGCCGCCAGTTAAGAAAGCCGGTCTGACGCTTGGTATGGGCATGACAGAAAAGCAGGGCGGCACTGATGTTCGTGCCAATACCACCCGCGCCGATCATGCGGGGAATGGCGTCTACCGTCTTAACGGCCATAAATGGTTTATGTCCGCACCGATGTCCGATGCTTTCATGGTGCTGGCGCAGGCCAATGGACAGGCTGCCGGTGACAATAAGTCCGGCCTGTCCTGTTTCCTAGTACCACGTTTGTTGCCGGATGGTAGCGGCAACGGCTTCCGCTTCCAGCGTTTGAAAGACAAGCTCGGCAACCGCTCCAATGCCTCTTCCGAAGTGCAGTTTGAAAATGCGCTCGGCCAGATGGTCGGAGAGCCGGGGCAGGGTGTGAAGACCATTATTGATATGGTGACACTGACCCGTCTGGATTGTGCTGTAGCCTCCGCCGGTCTGATGCGTGCCGGTATGAGTGAAGCTGTTCATCATGCCCGTCACAGAAGTGTCGGCGGTGTGCCGCTGATTAATCAGCCGCTGATGCAGCGTGTTCTGGCGGATATGTCACTGGATGTGGCGGCTGCTACTGCTCTGTCACTGCGCCTTGCCCGCGCCTTTGACATGGCGGCCAATGACCGTATGGAAGCTGCCTTTGCCCGTGTTATGACACCGGTCGTCAAATATTGGGTGGCAAAAATCGCACCGGCGCTGCTTTATGAGGCGATGGAATGTCTCGGCGGCAATGGCTATGTCGAAGAAAATCCGCTGGCGCGGCTTTATCGCGAGGCTCCGGTCAATGCGATCTGGGAAGGCTCCGGCAATGTGATGGCGCTGGATATTGTGCGTGTTCTCCACCGCGCACCACGTTTGTTTGACGATGTGCTGGAATGGATTGGCACACAGCTTGGTCGTCGCGGGCAGGGTACTGTTGCCGTGTTGCGGGCTGCAATGCAGGTGACCATGACCGATGAAGGTGCTGCACGTATGCTCACCGAGCAGATGGCGCTGGCCGCCAGTGCCGCCTGCCTGAAAGAACTCGGCGCGGATGATATCGGCGATGCTTTTATTGAGACCCGCCTTGGTGGTCAGTGGCGCACAACCTATGGCATGATTGATGCCCGTCATGACGCATTAGGCATTATCAACGCGCTCTATCCGCAGGAATAAGCTGCAACCGGCTCATTGACGGACGGCTGACTAATCCTGTTCATTGTCGCGACGCAGCATATGTAGCCGGTCAAGTGCCCCCTGCAAAATGAACGAGGCAGCAGCGGAATCAATCCGCTCTGCGCGTTTGGCGCGGGAAACATCCATACCGATCAAGGCGCGCTCTGCAGCGACCGTTGAAAGCCGCTCATCCCAATAGATAAACGGAATATCGGTGAGCTTTTCCATATTGCGTACAAAAGCGCGGGTGGCCTGCACACGCGGGCCTTCTGTGCCGTCCATATTGACCGGCAGGCCGATAACCACGGCTGAAATCTTTTCTTTTTGCAGCAATTCCAGCAGTTCCTGCGCATCCAGCGTGAATTTGCGTCGTTTCAGAACGGGGCGTGGATGGGAGAAGGAAAGTCCGAGATCAGAGACAGCGATGCCGATGGTTTTGGTACCCAGATCAAGACCGGCAACCAGCTGACCATAGCTCAGGCTTGCCGCAAGCTCTTCAATTGTTGATACAGCCATATCTCGTTTCCTGATCCGGTAATGTCATACTATATTGCAAAGACAGTGCAGTGCATTCTAACTGTGCCTATAACAATATGCATCGGCAAAGGGAATATCATGAAAATCACCTGGCTCGGCCATTCTGCTTTCCGCGTTGAAACTTCGCAGGCGGTAATTCTGATCGACCCATTCATCAGTCAGAGCCCGACCGGTTCCGCTTTGGATTTTGCTGAAGTGACCAAAGGCGTGACGCATATTGCCCTGACACACGGCCATGGTGATCATGTCGGCGACACCATTCGCATTGCAAAAGAAACAGGCGCAACAGTTATCGCTAATGCTGATCTTTGTGACTGGCTGGAGCATCGTGGTGTCGCGAAAGTCGATCCGACGAATACCGGCGGTACAGTCTTTCACAACGGATTTTCTGTTACATTCGTCAATGCGCTGCATTCTTCTGCAAGTCTGACTGAGGACGGTATTTCCCATTCGCTTGGTAATGCCAATGGCTTGGTGTTCCATTTTGATGATGAAGGCGCGCCGGTGCTTTATCATATGGGGGATACGGATATTTTCTCCGATATGGCGCTGATTAATGAGCTGCATCAGCCGGAGATTGCTCTGGTGCCGGTCGGTGACCGCTTTACCATGGGCGGCGCAGTGGCCGCACTGGCCTGTCAGCGTTATTTCCCTGCGCTCAAAACAGCCATTCCATGCCATTTCGGTACATTCGGTCTGCTGGATGCAACCGCAGATGATTTTGTACACGGTATGGAAAAGATCTCAACGGAAGTTAAGGTTCTGGAAGTCGGCGGTAGTTTGGCAGTTTGATAGCAAATACTCCCCATTTATCAAGTTAATGGGGAGCTTGATCATTGATTTTAAGATGGATTTTCAATATAAAAACTAACAGCCCAGACAGATTCAACGTCATAATCTATGTCGTTGCTAAGAAATACACCAAGATCAGATGTGTAGCATAAATTAAATTTGTTATTATTTATTGTAGTTGAAATTTTAAAAATTGTTGCGCTTTTTCTCTTAATGATAAATTTCGTTGCGAGTGCCGGCGTAACATTCGTAACCAATCCAACATCAATACTGCCGCCTGGGGTTGCTGTTGCAGCGAGTGCTTGTATAAAGCCTTCATACTTTGGACTGTAAAATACTGATGTAAACTCGTTTGTAGCTGTTATGTCTGTAATATTATTTGAATTTGTGTAGTCAATTGTGCTGTAATCCAGTGTTGGATTTGTGGTTAATTTGTATCCGCTGTATACTGGATCCGTAATTGGATTTGTTGTATCTGTAACTATATTTGGATTGTTGTATGAAAATGGTTTGAAGCTAAATAAAAAAATCTTACATCCTTTCAAATGTTGCGTTTTTATTTTGGCATATTTAAAAAATATTATTAGCTGTTATTTTTTTCAGTGCTAGTCATGTTGCGGGTATATATCTATGAGCCAGATTTTTTCATTTGGATAAAGAGGGCTTTTAGAAAAATAAACTTTATCCTCTGCTGCATGATAGGATAAGACGTATGTGTTTGGGTAATCAATTGCTGGGTCACTGTTTGCTGTGTGTACGTAAATATAGCATGTACTTATATTAATCATATTGATGTAAAGTTTTGAAAGTATAGATGGTTCGACTGTATTTTCTGCAACGGCAATTATTGCTCCGTATGCATCTAAGGCAGGTTTAAAATATAAAAATGAATTTTCTCCAGGATTGTAGTGCAAGGATGGAGTTCCTGTAATTTCATTGTTTATAATTGACTGAGTTGATGTGAAGGATATCGATTTTTGATCTTTTGTTTTTGCTACAGTTAAATAATATCCGCCAAAGAATGGTCTATCTGTATTTACAGAGA
This sequence comes from Pseudochrobactrum sp. AO18b, assembly GCF_000409565.1. Taxonomy (NCBI): domain Bacteria; kingdom Pseudomonadati; phylum Pseudomonadota; class Alphaproteobacteria; order Hyphomicrobiales; family Brucellaceae; genus Pseudochrobactrum; species Pseudochrobactrum sp. AO18b. The sequence continues at coordinate 13,068 of NZ_ANNO01000472.1, read as the reverse complement.
GGTATTTATTTGGATATGACATTGGACGTATACTAAATATTAATATAAGTTACCTCTTCTAATTATGATTTATAATCCATAAATATTTATCAACATTGATGTAATTTAAAAAATTTATCTCATTGTTTAAGTTGTTGAAATATAAGTAATATTTTATATTTTCTTTTGTTGTGTGTATCGTGTAGTAATTGTCTGTTGTTTTTGTGATGTGAAATTTCGGTGCTGTTTGTGGGGTGAGGGCGCGGTTGATTGCAGCTGGAGCATGGTTATTGTTATTTCCTAAGGCGAGAAAACCGTTGCTATCTGCATGATAAAATAAGGAGGCATCAAAGCTCTCCTGAGCAGGGTGACGGCTCCGTGGACGTTGTGCAGAGTGAGTAAATAAAGTGTGACTGCTAAGTATTTCGGAAGGATTTTGTATTGGAGCTAATATAAGTGAATATACATTGTCATTCTCAATGAGTGCTTGTGCCTTTATGTAAAAATCTTCTGCATTTTTAGGGCTTAGAGTGAACAAGAACATACGACTTCCTCGGGAAGAATTTATTTTCAATGATATTAAATTACATTTTCAGATGTATCGCCTGATTTATTTGACAGGTCTCACTCCTCTTTTCTGAGGTGAGCTAAGCTGGCGCAGGGGGGATGAATTCGCATCATGGTGTGTGCTTTAATGCATCACCAATATTGCACTTGAGCGGGTGCAGGGTTATAGCCGGAATAAGAGAAATTCCTTGCGGGCTGTATTCATGCCGGACGACCGGCAGCGATCACCGCATTTTCGCATTTATCGGAGAACGACATGTCCGTCGATTTAACTACAGTCAAGCGCGTTGCGCATCTTGCCCGTATTGCGGTCAATGAAGAACAAGCCGAGAAAATGACCGGTGAACTCAATGTTATTCTGGGCTTTGTGCAATCGCTCGACAGCGTGAATGTCGATGGCGTGGAGCCGATGACCTCAGTTATTCCGACCGCCATGCGTCTGCGTGAAGACAAGGTGTCTGACGGCAATATCGCTTCGGAAATTGTATCTAATGCACCAATCACCGAAGAAAACTTCTTCATGGTGCCAAAGGTTATCGAATAATCCCCGCCCTGATCCATCCGACTGCTGTTTCCTGTTTCAATATGAGCTGTAACTGCTCCCGACGCGAAGTCCGGTTTTTGAAATGGTGCGGACAGCACATGAAAAGCCCTGAACAGGATTGATAGAATGACTGATTTAACCGCACTCACCATTGCAGAGGCGCGTGACAAGCTGAAGGCCAAAGCCTTTACCGCAACCGAACTGGCCGATGCCTATCTCAAGGCGATTGATGAAGCGAATGGTGCGATCAACGCCTATGTCAGCGTTACCCATGATAAGGCTCGTTCGATGGCCAAGGCTTCGGATGAACGTCTGGCAAAAGGCGAGGCCGGTGCGCTGGAAGGTATTCCGCTCGGCGTAAAAGACCTGTTCGCGACCAAAGGCGATCATACGCAGGCCTGTTCACATATTCTCGATGGCTTCAAGCCGGATTATGAATCGACTGTTACTGCCAATCTCTGGGCTGACGGTGCGGTTATGCTCGGCAAGCTGAATATGGATGAGTTCGCAATGGGCTCATCCAATGAAACCTCCTATTACGGCCCTGTGGTCAGCCCTTGGCGCGCAGAAGGCTCGGAAGAGAAGCTGGTTCCGGGCGGTTCTTCCGGTGGTTCTGCTGCGGCTGTGGCTGCACGCCTGTGCGCCGGTGCAACTGCAACCGACACCGGTGGTTCGATCCGTCAGCCTGCGGCTTTCACCGGTACTGTTGGCATCAAGCCGACTTATGGCCGTGTTTCCCGTTGGGGCACAATTGCTTTCGCATCGTCGCTCGATCAGGCAGGCCCGATTGCCCGTGATGTGCGTGACAGCGCAATTCTGCTCAAATCAATGGCGTCTGTTGATCTGAAAGACACGACTTCTGTCGATCTTCCGGTTCCTGATTATGAAGCAGCCCTTGGTAAATCCGTAAAAGGCATGAAAATCGGTATTCCGCGCGAATATCGCATTGACGGTATGCCTGCGGAGATCGAAAAGCTCTGGGCGCAGGGCGTTCAGTGGCTGAAAGATGCCGGTGCGGAAGTTGTTGACATTTCGCTGCCGCATACCGAACAGGCGCTGGCTGTTTATTACATTGTGGCTCCGGCCGAAGCATCGTCGAACCTCGCACGTTATGACGGCGTTCGTTACGGCCTGCGTGTACCGGGTAAAGACATTGTTGAAATGTACGAAAACACCCGTGCAGAAGGTTTCGGCAAGGAAGTCAAACGCCGCATCATGATTGGCACTTATGTGCTGTCAGCCGGTTATTATGACGCCTATTACGTCAAGGCGCAGAAAATCCGCACGCTGATTAAGAAAGATTTTGAAGATGTGTTTGCTGCCGGTGTGGATGCAATCCTGACACCCGCAACGCCATCCGCGGCCTTCAAGCTGGGCGACAAGGAACTGGCCGCTGATCCGGTGAAAATGTATCTCAATGATATCTTCACCGTTACTGTGAATATGGCTGGCCTGCCGGGTATTTCCGTACCTGCCGGTCTGTCCGAAAATGGTCTGCCGCTCGGTCTCCAGCTGATTGGCCGTCCGTTTGAGGAAGAGGCGCTGTTTCAGGCTGCTCATGTGATTGAGCAGGCTGCAGGCCAGTTCGCGCCTAAACGCTGGTGGTAACGCCTCATGCAGCTCCGGCAGGCAACAAACGCTGATCTGGCGATGATTGCCCGTATCGGAGCTGATGCATGGGCTTCCCACATATTCAGTCATGAAACAGAAGAGCCGGATCAGCGCAGACGCGCTGAACTGGCTTTTTTGCATTCAGCGCAGGATTATCTGGATTATATTCTCGTCGCTGAACAGGATGGCGTGATTTGCGGCTGGGGCGCACGCGATACCAATCAGAATTATATATCTGATATCTGGGTGGATCCGGCGCATCACGGGCAGGGCATCGGCACATTGCTGGTTGATGCATTGCTGGCACAAATTGTTATGCTCGGATTTCAGAGCGCGGAAATCGGCACCCATGCACGCAATTTACCTGCAATAAAGCTTTATGAGAAATGCGGTTTCCGGATTATCCGCCGCTATGAAGAATGGTCAGACAGTCTGGCGCGGGTTGTGGAAAAGGTGAAAATGCAGGCTGATCTGTAATTCAGGCTTGCCAAAATCATTTAATGTTCCTATTTTGTTCTGTAATAGTTGCGGAACAAATACCATGCGTAAACCTGATCTGCCGGAACGGCTTTATCTCGATTTTGACAGTTTTTTTGCCAGTGCCGAGCAGCAGATGAATCCTGCTTTGCAGGGCAGGCCGGTGGGCGTTGTGCCTCATGCCAGTGAATTTACCGGCCTGATTGCGGCCAGCAAAGAGGCCAAGAAACTTGGTCTGAAAACCGGTACATCGGTACGTGAGGCACGGGCAATCTGTCCTGAGATTGCGATTGTGGAAGCTCGGCCGGATGAATATGTCAAACTCCATCACAAAATACTGGATATTATTGATACGGTGCTGCCGATAGGCAGTGTGCGCTCAATTGATGAATTGGTTTGCCGTTTGCTGCCGTCAGAATCCCGTCAGGCCGAGGCTCTGGGACTGGCGATTAAAGCGGCGCTGCGTGAAAAACTAGGCTCGGAACTGACCTGTTCTATCGGTATTGCCCCCAATGAATTGCTGGCCAAAATCGCGGCGGAAATCGACAAGCCGGACGGCTTGGTGATTGTACGGCCGGAAGATATTCCGCATCGTTTTTTAGGACTGAAACTGCGTGATCTTCCGGGCATTGCTGCCGGTGTGGAAGCGCGCCTGCTGCGCTCCGGTATTACGACGGTTGAAGAGCTTTGGAAGATCAGCCCGAAACAAGGTCGGGCGATCTGGAATAGCGTTGAGGGGGAGCGTTTTATCGCCGGATTGCATGGCTATGCAGTGGAGAAACAGGAAACACATCGCCGTATGTTCGGCCATGGCCGTGTGCTGCCGCGGGACTGGCGTCAGCCGGATAAGATACTGCAATGCGCACGGCTGCTCTGTATGAGTGCTTCGCGCCGTTTGCGTAAAGAACATTATCGTGCCGGTGCTCTGGTCTATGGCTGGCGGATCAAGGGGCAGGAATCCGTCTCGGTTGAAGGGGTGTTCCCGCCGTCACGTGACGATCATTGTTTTCTCACCTGTCTCTCGCAGTTGCACCGGCGATTGCTCATGCACCCGTCGTTTCGCAAGGCTGATTTCCGGCAGGTCAAGAATGTGCATATTTATCTGCATCATCTGTCCGGTGAAGTGGTCGACAGTCACGACCTGTTTGATGAGCCGCAAGACAAACAGCGTCAGCAGCGCTGGGAGCAGGTTTCAGATACGCTTGACCGCGTGCGCAAACAGTTCGGCTCGGATGTTCTGAGCCTCGGGCCATCTATTGCCCCCGGCTCTTATATCGGCGGTAAAATCGCTTTTGGCCGTATTCCGGATTTGGATGATTATTGATCTGTTTTGATGCAGACTGTTTAAGCGCAGTCAGATGGGGCAGGTTCCGGTTGAAAAAGAATGTCGGCCTGACCTGAGAGTGCCTTAAAATACGGCATAGTATATATCTGCCTGAGGCGTTCCATAGACATAAAATGATCGGTATTGCCGTTGGATCGTTTGTGTCCGCGTTGCACGGTGACTTCAACCGGAGCATCAACCAGAATGGTGAGGTCTAATGCAGTGCTTACCGGTTCATGAAGAAGATAAATACCATCGCATAACACAATGGACGGAGCGTTTTCAGGCAGCGTAATATTGTAATGCCCGTCCAGATTGCCTGTTTTCCTGTTCCATGCGCGATTATAACTATAGTGCCTGTTCGCTCTTAATGCGCGGATGGCCGTAATAATATCATCATAGGCATACCAGTTCTGCGGATTTTCAGTAAAAGCGATATGCTCTGTTATGCCCGAAGCATAGGCCCTATCAATGCTTGCCTGACGCTCAGCATGGCTCTGTGAAGAGAAGCGGTCACAGCTCAGATGTACAATATTGAAGCCTAATATTGCTGTGAGCTGCCGGCATAAAGTGGTTTTTCCGGCTCCTGCCAATCCGCATATTCCGGCAATCAAAATATTCTTTTGAGCTGCTTCAGATTCAAGTCTCTGCCGGAGCTCATTAATTGTCCGGATTATGACTTTTGTGGTGCACATCAGCGGCTCTGGTTAAACGGACTTGGAAATTCTGATCAGATTAAATTGCCAGAGTTGGAGCGCATCCCCAAAAGTGTGAAACGCCTATGCAGGGAAATCAGTTCGCCGGACTGATTTCTTGTCCTGATCGATCGGAACAAGATGCGTGTAAAATCAACAGAGCGGTTTTGACGATTCACTATTCATCGGAACCGCTCTGAAAAGATGTTTAACTGTATGTACAAGGTGAAGCCTTAGCACAAAGCCTTAAATGTCGAGTTCCTGAACGAATTCAGCATTTTCCTGAATGAAGCGGAAGCGGGCTTCCGGCTTCGTACCCATCAGGTCATCCACCGTAGATTTGGTCGAGCCGTTTTCATCTTCCATCAGGTCCACGCGCAGCAAAGTACGTTTTTTAGGATCCATGGTCGTTTCTTTAAGCTGGTCGGCGCGCATTTCGCCAAGCCCCTTAAACCGGCCAAGTTCAACCTTGCCTTTGCCGGTAAACACGGTGCGCATCAACTCATCTTTATGCGCATCATCCCGGGCATAGGCAACTTTCCCACCCTGACTAAGGCGGTAAAGCGGTGGCACTGCAAGATAGAGATGCCCGCCGGTAATCAGCTGCGGCATTTCCTGATAGAAGAAAGTGATGAGCAGCGATGCAATATGCGCACCGTCAACGTCAGCATCCGTCATGATGATGATGCGGTCATAACGCAGATCATCTTCACGATAATTCTTGCGCGTACCGCAGCCGAGTGCCTGCACCAGATCGCCGATCTGCTGGTTGGCTGTCAGCTTGTCACGCCCTGCGCTGGCCACGTTGAGAATTTTACCGCGCAGCGGCAAGATCGCCTGATTGGTACGGTTACGCGCCTGTTTTGCAGAACCGCCCGCCGAGTCACCCTCAACGATAAACAATTCCGCACCGGCAGCCGAATTCTGCGAGCAGTCAGCCAGTTTGCCCGGCAGACGCAGTTTTCGTGTTGCAGTCTTGCGGGTTGTTTCTTTTTCCTGACGGCGACGCAGGCGCTCTTCCGCACGCTCAACCACCCAGTCGAGCAGTTTCGAGGCTTCCTGCGGGGAGGCTGCCAGCCAATGGTCGAACGGATCGCGGATCGCATTTTCCACGATGCGCTGCGCTTCAACCGTTGCCAGCTTATCCTTGGTCTGGCCGACAAATTCCGGCTCGCGAATGAAAACCGACATCATACCGGCGGCAGAAATCATCACGTCATCAGTGGTAATCACCGAAGCGCGTTTATTATTGGTCAGCTCCGCATAGGCTTTCAGGCCGCGTGTCAGCGCCAGACGCAGACCCGCTTCGTGCGTACCGCCTTCACCGGTCGGAATGGTGTTACAATAGGAATGGACGAAGCTGTCGCCGCCATACCATGCAATCGCCCATTCAACGGCACCGTGACCGCCTTGTTTTTCGGTCTTGCCGGAGAAAATCTCTCTGGTGACCATAAATTCTTTGCCGAGCGAGGCTGCGAGGAAGTCTTTCAGACCACCCGGAAAATGGAAAACGGCTTTTTCCGGAATGCCCTTTTTCGGATCGAGCAAAGACGGGTCACAGGACCAACGAATTTCAACGCCACCGAACAAATAGGCTTTTGAGCGTGCCATGCGGTAAAGGCGCTCAGGATCAAATTTCGCATTCTTGCCGAAAATATCCGGATCGGGATGGAAGCGAACACGCGTACCACGGCGGTTAGCCCAATGGCAGGCCACGAGAAAAGCGCAAACGATAGAGGCGGCGCGCGCGCGCCACTTCGACTTCCAGCAGGTCGGACAGCGCATTGACCACCGAAACACCCACACCGTGCAATCCGCCGGAGGTTTCATAGGCCTTGCCGTCAAATTTACCACCCGCATGAAGCTTGGTCATAATAACTTCAAGTGTGGATTTTCCCGGCACTTGCGGGTGGTTTTCAACCGGAATACCGCGCCCGTTATCGCTGACAGTCAGGAAGCCTTCAGCATCGAGATTAACATCAATGAAATTGGCATGACCGGCAACAGCTTCGTCCATCGCATTGTCGATGACTTCGGCAAACAAATGGTGCAGTGCTTTTTCGTCGGTACCACCGATATACATACCCGGACGCAAGCGTACCGGCTCCAGCCCTTCAAGAACACGGATGGCGGAGGCATTATAATCGCTGCCATCGGAACTTGCCGGAGCTGAACGGAGTTCCGCGACAGGTGCAGAAGTCGTAGCGGGGCGAAGCTCCGTGGCAGGCTTTGAAGCAGGCTCAACCATAGCAGGTTTCACGGCAGGAGTAGGGCGCAACTCTGCTGCTGGCTTTGCAACAGGTGCAGGCTCAAGAGGAGACGAAACAGTTTCGGCAACACTGACCGGAGATTCAGACTGTATCGCCTGACGTCCGCGTGCATTGCTGAGAATATTCGAAAAAAGATCGTCGCTATTATCCATGTGAAATGGCTGGCCTGTTCGTTCAAATAGATACGGAGCATTTTGCTGCTGAAAGAATGCTTCAGCTTCGCATAAATGCGGGAAAACAAAGTTACGAAACGGATTTTCTGTTTCAGGAAAACCGGAGCCGCTTCGGAATTACGGAAAATCGAATCACAGATAGTTTGGCATGTTTATATCGCTAAAGCGATAAAGGTTCTCTTTACGTTCCTGTTTAAATGCCGGTAATCCTGACTTTTCCGCAGATTTATTTTGTTTGAACAATTATATCGGAATTGTCAAATCATGCCGCAACCAATCCGCAACAGCATAGCGGGCTCTGTGTCCTTATGGTGACGGTTTGACACAATCAGACAAGGGGCGGGAGAGAGTGGTTGCTTAAACATATAAGCCGTGATGAGAACAGAGAATGAAATGAAGGCGGCTCTGCCGCAGAGGAATGAAAATGCAAGACCGGTTACAGCCGCATGTGCGCGGAATGATTACGATGATCTGTGCCATGCTTATTGTGCCGCTTATGGATGCAACCGGCAAATGGCTGGCAATGGAAGAGAATATTCCGCCTGCCACCATCAGCTTCATGCGTTTTTTTGTGCAGGGGCTGATTAGCTTAGGTGCAATTGTCGTATTTAGTCGCGGGCTTGGTCTTAAAACAGAGCATCTCTGGGGGAATCTCTTTCGCGGTTGTCTGCTTGCACTCGGCAGCCTGTGCTTTTTCACGGCGGTAAAATATATGCCGCTGGCCGATGCGCTGGCCGTGTTCTTTGTTGAACCGCTCATTCTCACAGTTCTTTCGATGATTTTTCTCAATGAGAAGGTGGGCTGGCGTCGTCTCAGTGCCGTGCTGGTTGGCCTGCTCGGAACCGTGATCGTGATTCAGCCAAGCTGGAGCGTGTTTGGCTGGGTATCGGTTCTGCCGATGATTTCAGCTTTTCTATTTGCGGTTTATCTGGTGCTGAACCGTAAATTCGGTCTCAATGAGCGTCCCGTCGTCATGCAGCTTTATGCCGGTATCGGCGGCAGTATCATGGGGCTTGCTGTTATGATCTTCGGTGAGGCTGCGGCTATTCCCGATCTGCAGTTTGTACTGCCTACCTCGCTGTTCCCGTGGTTCATGCTGATCATGATCGGTGTCTTTGCAGCCAGCGGCCATTTGCTGGTGGTGCAGGCATTTCAGCTGGCACCGGCATCTATTCTTGCACCGTTTCAATATGTCGAAATCGTTATGGCAGTGACCGTTGGTCTGATCTTCTTCGGGGATTTCCCAAGCCTGTCAAAATGGTTCGGCATCGCCATTATTATCGGCTCCGGTATTTATGTGTTCATCCGCGAGCAAAAGCGCAGTGCGGAAGCGGAGAAGGCAATGCTTTCCGCATAAGCGAAAAAATAAAGGCGCCTCAAAAGCCGCCTTTATCATTTTAAAACAACATGTTGTTTAATGTTTTTATTATTTCACATCGCCAAAAACATCATTGAAACTTTGCTTCAACGCCACATCCAGATCATCCATGGAAACTGGTAGCCCCAGATCAACAAGGCTGGTCACGCCATGCTCGGCAATGCCGCAGGGAACAATACCGCCGAAATTTTCAAGCTGCGGTTCTACATTGATGGAAATACCGTGAAAGCTGACCCAGCGACGCAAACGAATACCGATTGCAGCAATCTTGTCTTCAGCCATTGAGCCATCGGCGAGGCGAGGTTTTTCAGGGCGCATAACCCAGACACCCACGCGGTCTTCGCGGCGCTCACCTTTGACATTAAAGCTGTCAAGCATGCGGATAATCCATTCTTCGAGCGCGGCCACAAAGGCACGAATATCTTCGCGTCGCCGTTTCAGATCCAGCATGACATAGGCAACGCGTTGCCCCGGACCATGATAGGTAAACTCACCGCCGCGTCCTGTCTTGTAAACCGGAAAACGATCAGGCGACAGCAGGTCTTCTTCGCGGGCACTGGTGCCTGCAGTATAAAGCGGCGGGTGTTCCACAAGCCAGACCAGCTCATTGGCCGTACCGTCACGAATGGCTGCGACGCGGGCTTCCATAAACGCTTCAGCATCCGGATAGGTTGTGAGGCCGTCGGCAACCAGCCATTCAACAGGCGGCGAGCCGTCAGCAGCCTGAAAACGTGCAGATAGATCATTACGGTTTGTCGCGGGGCGACTCTGTGCAGGGGAATTTTCTGTCATGATGGCATTCAGGTAGAGATTACAGCTGAAAAAATCCAGATGGCAAATTGACCGCTTTTATTTGAAAGGCTCTACTCTGTGCGCATCAGATGTCGTAATGGCAAGAGCAACATCACTATCGCCATGTCGCTGTGTAAATGACGAAACTGCAGCAATGGGACACGGGTGTTGTGCAGGCTTTACTCTGTATCCTTTAGCCAATAATGCTCACGAATATTTTGAGCATTTTTAATCACGAATTCTGCAATTTGTGGGTCTCCGCCTTCAAATGTCTCAGGATTAGCGCCACACAGAAGTGCGTATAACTGCTGATGCGCTAAGGCGATATAATAATCCTGTGGCGGTGCATCTTCATTGATTCCGGCTGCTTTTAATTCATTCGCCGTTTGTACATAGGCATCACTGAGAGATTTCTTGATCGCAAGCATCATCCTGCGTTCATTTTGTGCTTTGATGTCGGAGTATTTCTCTTCCATTGAAGGTGTCAGTGAGTTGCGGGTGCTCAAAAGCGCTTCCTTAGCTGAAGTGCAATAGTGATAATCAAGTCGTAAAATATGTGGATAGTGAAATTGCGCTGCACCTTATCGATTGCCGGTGCTTCGGTAAAGCGAGTCATTTTGCCCATAAAGGCTACTGTCGCCGGCCTGTATCAGCGACGGTGTCAACGATCTGCGTATTGGTAATTATCGAAGAGGCTTAGCACTCATGCATATGCAGAGGAGGGCTCAGGTATGTTTCTTTATAAAAAAGGCCATCTCAACTAATCTGACAAGGTGAGGGGCTTGTTTCAAATTAGGAAGTAAAATCAATAGGTGTTTTAGAATAGAGGATAAAGGAGAAACGCATTTAATAAGCTTCAATAGATCGTTGCTATTGTTAGCTTTTTCTTCCTGATTGTAAGGAGAGAATGGTGCGGTCGAGAAGACTCGAACTTCCACGGGTTGCCCCACAGCGACCTCAACGCTGCGCGTCTACCAATTCCGCCACGACCGCACTGTGTGGTAGAAACCGAATTGCTTCGGTGAGGGCGATGTAGCAAATCACTATTGCAGTGACAAGCCAAATTATTCGTTTCATTGCATTTTTTTAAAAGTAATTCACAGAAGCCCGTTTTTCTCCCGCAAAACCGCGTTTTTATAATCCCTTCAATAGGATGAAGCGGGGCTATTTTCTTCACTGGGTACTTAGTCAGCCATATTTTCCGGAATCAAACTGTCAAAAAACTGAAAAGATTCGTCTTTTAAACCGGAATTTTTGATTCAAAAGATGACGCGTTGCAGTCTTTCAATATTCTCCAGCTGTTTACGGGTTTCCTGATAGCCGATATCAATAGTTTCAGCCGCGCGGTGAAACTCGGTCAGGCCGATATGGCCGATGCTTGGCATCAAAGCGATGTCCGGCGGATCGCCGGCCATACGGGCGCGCGAGATTCTGTCCTGTATAATATTGAAAGCGTCCATCATGACGCCGGTTATGCCCAAGCGCGATTCATGGCTTATGACACCTGCTTGAGCAGGGTTGATGGTATCCTCCTGTCCTGCGCGTGCTGGACTTGTATATTTGACAACGGCTGCGCGGCCGAACTGGTCATAGTTGAGATTGACGGCCAGAACCAATTGCTGCTCATAGGCGCGGCATACGGAAACCGGAACCGGATTGACCAATGCACCGTCCACAAGCAGCCGGTGGTCGTAACGGATAGGTTCAAAAACGCCCGGCAATGCATAAGAGGCGCGCATTGCCATAATAAGTGAGCCGGTGGAGAGCCAGATTTCGTGACCCGTGCGTAATTCAGTGGCGACGGCCACATAAGGACAGGGCAAGTCATCAATATTCAATCCGTCGAGATGCTGGTGCAATTTGCGATCCAGTTTCATGCCGCCGAATAATCCGCTGCCACGAAATGTAATATCCATCAGGCTGAACATGCGTCTGCGTGTAAGGGAGCGTGCAAACTCTTCCAACTCATCCAGTTTTCCTGCCAGATAGCAGCCGCCCACAAGTGCCCCTATTGAGGTGCCTGCTATCATAGATATTTTGATATTGGCTTCATTGAGTGCGCGTAATACGCCGATATGTGCCCATCCGCGTGCCGAACCGCCGCCTAAAGCAAGAGCAATTGGCTGGGGTGTTTTAAGAATAACAGGTTTGGGAATTTCCGCCTGAGCCGGTGCATTGGCAGCAGCAGTCGTGCGGCGGCGCGGTACCCATGAAAGCATGCAATATCTCCCGAATATACCTGTGTTTGCAATCAGAATACAGGAACAAGTATATTCAGACTATGGCTTTCATGCGATTGCAGTGCAAGGCAATTCATGCAGCTATAAATTGCAGAAAACGCACAAAACAATATGAATTATGTAAATTTAATGTAATTTTAATTATTATTAACCGTCAATTAAGTAATTGTATTGAAGTTTATTTGTATTTACTTTGATTTTTCAAATTAACGCAATAGTAACCATAAGTTCTTCTGAATATACGTGTTGCAATATTGTTACAGCATTTTTGTCCGGTTGGTGTAAAACAAGATCAAGAAAGATTTTTGAGGTTCTCCCATGTTTAATAAAGTCATCCTCGCTGCTTCCGCAGCTGTTCTGTTCTCCGGCACTGCAATGGCTGCAGACGCTATCGTTTACAACGAGCCTGCACCAGCCGTTGAAGTGAATACCTTCAGCTGGGAAGGTGGTTATGTTGGTGCCAATGCCGGTTACGGTTTTGGTAAAATGAAAGAAGACGGCGTCAGCATCAAGCCACGTGGCTTTGTTGGTGGTGTGCAGGCTGGTTACAACTGGCAGTTCGATCAGGTTGTTGCCGGTATCGAAGCTGACTTCCAGGGCTCGACCATGAAGAAATCGGTTGATTTCTATGATGCAGCCGGCGCTTACGAAGGCACTGTAAAAGGTAAAGTCCAGTGGTTCGGTACTGTTCGCGGTCGTCTGGGTGCAGACATTGCTGAACGCACCATGCTCTACGGTACAGCCGGTCTTGCTTACGGTAAAGTGAAGATCGAAGGCTATGATGCTGCTCAGGATGTGTCTGAAAGCGCTTCCAAGACCCGCGCTGGCTGGACTGCCGGTGCCGGTGTAGAACACGCCTTCACTGACAACGTAACTCTGAAGACAGAATATCTCTACACTGATCTGGGCAAAGTTAAGTTCAGCGACGGTGCAGATGTATCCAAAGTTAAAACCAACTTCCACACTGTGCGCGTTGGTGTAAACTACAAGTTCTGATAATCTGACGGGAGGGGAAGGA
>NZ_ANNO01000471.1:0-284 GCF_000409565.1 Pseudochrobactrum sp. AO18b | reverse complement strand
GGGGGGGGGGGGCGTTTAAACGCCGATTGACAGCCATGAGCCGGGTTTCCAAATTACGATGCCGGCGCCGTTCGACGCGGATGGTTTTCAGGCCGATATTGGGGTCGTTTGCGGGAGAGGGCGGAATCCTAAGCTATGCCCACAGCATGGGGCATCAATCAGCGGGTTTCAATGCTCGACTGAATGCTTCAGTGGCATGGCGATCAGTCGTCTATGGATTTCAAGGCGCGTCCAGTAGGACTGGTTTTTATGGGGTTCCTTTAGATACCAAAAAGCCCCCCCCC
>NZ_ANNO01000470.1:0-4284 GCF_000409565.1 Pseudochrobactrum sp. AO18b | reverse complement strand
CGCCATAGATTGACGGGGCAAACAGTGCCAGAATCGCTCCGTAAGGCACCAGCATCACCACACTCATCAAAACCTTGATACCAAAGCCACCAAGCGCCAGAGACAGCCACAGTGGCATTGCAAGGCCAAACCACTGCACCTGATCGGTCATGGAGCTGTCAGCCAGCCCGAAAGCCGTATCAAGCATGCTGAACGGTGCCGCAAAAGCCAGCGAGAAGAACAGGATCGTATCCAGCACAGAACCGCAAAGTGCTGCCGCCAGCGGTGCTTTCCACCAGCGCAGACGACGCAAACGGCTGAACACACTGATATCCAGCAATTGTGCGAACAGGAACGCACTTCCTGAGGCCACAGCAAGGCGCGGGCTTGCAAGCCAGATCGACATGATAACACCCAGCGCAAAACCGGCATAAACCACCTGACGGGCGCGCTGCGGGCCAAAGCGGCGGTTGGTCAGATCATTGACCAGAAATGCAAACGGATAAGTGAATGCGCCATAGGTAAGAATATCCTGCAAGCCGAAATAATGAACCGGATATTGCACAAGGATATTGGAGGCGGCGACGGCCGCACACATGGCCAGAACGGGAAAAATCAACGCTTTAATAGCGGAATTATGCTGTAGAGGCATTTTTTTATCCTGGGTAATGGAACCAGCAAAAAGGCCGGACGAACCGGCCTTTAGCAAAACTAAATTCAGCCGTGAAAGCTATTAAGCAGCAGCTTCGGCCAGTTTCTTGGCAACCTGACGCTTCAGCAGACGTGCGCGCTGTGACAGTTCATTGTCAGAAGCTTTCGCAAGGAATGCATCCAGACCACCGCGATGCTCAACAGTACGCAGCGCATGCGCAGTAACGCGCAGACGGTAGCTCTGGCCCATTGCATCGGACATCAGGGTTACATTGCAAAGATTTGGCAAATAACGGCGACGCGACTTGTTGTTCGCATGGCTTACATTGTTGCCGTAGAGGACCGCTTTACCGGTCAGTTCACAAGCGCGGGACATTGGTCTCACCTTCAAAATTCTGTTTCAGGCCCCGGCACAAATATCCGATACCGTCTTCGCTACTATCATAATCAATCCGTGATTGATATGTCGCGGCGCGCAATATCGGACAGCGGCCCATTGGGAAAGTCGGGTTTCTATAGTGAAAGCAGCCCTTCCCGTCAAGCCGTTTCAAGCTGATTACGGGTTCAATTGCAGGAATGACAAGGAATTGACTGTCATTGACTGCATTTTGCCGCTTTTATCATACAAATAGCGGGCACAAAAGTCACCAGTTCTGCATTTTCAGACTGAGTGCTGCACATTATCCGCTCAGGTGAGTCTCAGGGAGATCTGAATGATGTTTACGGACAAGGCTGCAAGAATCCATACCGCAACCGGTCAGAACCGGATATTTGCAGCAGCAATTCTCACTGCCCTCTCCGTAATGCCCGCTACCGCTTTTGCCGCTGATTCCGGCTACCGCACGGAATATGGTATTTCCGTTTTCGGCATAACAATCGCGCGTTCCGAACTGAACACCAGAATCACGAATAATGCCTACGCACTCGACGGAAGTTTTCACAGCTCCGGTGTTGCCCGTATTTTTGACAGTACCAAAGGCTCCATCACTATTAATGGCAATATGCGCAAGCAAGGCGCTGCCGCCGCTGTTCAGCCCGTTTCTTATCTCACCACCTATCGCAGCGGTAAAAAACACAAGCGCACAGCCATCAGCTTCAAAAACGGCTCGGTCAGTGCTTTCGACAATCAGCCGCCGATCCGGAAAAACGATCCGTGGGTGGAAACCCGCCCCGATGATCTGAAAGCAGTCTTTGATCCGATCAGCGCGATGATGATTACCAGCCCCACTGCTGCAGCAGTCTGTAACCGGACATTACAGATTTTTGACGGGCAGACACGCGCGCAGATCCGATTAAGTCCGGCAGGAACTGAAGCCTTTTCGATCAAAAGTTTCGACGGCACTGCAATCACCTGCAATGCTAAATTTGTCCCTGTCTCCGGCTATGAGAAAGACAAGAAATCCGTGCGCTATCTGGCGGACAAAAGCAAAATCACTATCAGTTTCGCCTCGCTGAATACGGATAAACAGGGTGCGGGAATTTACGCCCCTGTGGCCGCCAGTGTCGGCACACAGATCGGCACAGTTAAAGTCCGCGCAACGCGTTTCGAGCAGACGAAATGATCAGCAATAAGCCCAGAGGGTCAATTATTCGCCAAGAAGCTTATGGATACGGTCAATATATTGTTTGCCGAAAGTGATATGCGCCGGATTGATGCCTTTTAATTCATCAACAAGCTGTTCTTCATTTTCAGATTCCACAGCGCTTACACTGCTAACCAGAGCGAAATAGCCGTAAATATAATCCTGCGCGGTCAGGCCGTGTTTTTCGAGCACAGCCATCACTTTCGGCTGCTTTTCAATACGGGCAGCCAGCGCCTTTGGTGAATGATCGCCGGTTCCGGCCTCATCATCACCGCTGCCGGACATATCCATCGTGTTGAGCTCGGCCTGTGCGGCTTCCATCTTGGTCAGAAACTTCTCATCAAGCGGATAATTATTCACTTCCGCCGGCACTTCCGGTTTGGCCACTTCCGAAAAGCTCTGCGCAAATGCCGCATGACCGGTCAAAGGCATAACAGCGAAAAAACCCGCTGCGAGAAAAGAACCGGCAATAATTGTAACAGCCGGACGACGGAACAGACAAACCATACTATACCTTTGCCTCAAACGGCTTTTGTCAAAAATGATCTTTGCGTTTACGCAGTTCCGCAAAAACCTGCAACTCGCTGGCATCTTCCATCCCAAGCTGTTTGCGCACTGCACTGTCATGCACGCGCAAGAACGGATTGGTGGCCATTTCCAGCCCGATACTGGTCGGCAGGGTCGGCAGACCTTCCGCCCGCAGCCGCTCAATCTCACGACCGCGCTCTTTCAATGCCGGATTGGTACCGTCAACATCGAGCGCGAAACGCAGATTATTCAGCGTATATTCGTGCCCGCAATAGACTTTTGTATCAACCGGCAGCAAAGCCAGCTTTTGCAGCGATGCATACATATCTGCCGGTGTGCCTTCAAACAGGCGTCCGCAACCCAGCGCGAATAATGTATCGCCCGTAAAAGCAACTTTTGCCTGCGGCAGATAATAGCTCACCTCTCCGGCCGTATGACCGGGTGTAGAAATCACCTGCACTTCAAACGAGCCGAATTGAAACCTGTCACCGTCTTTCACGCCACGATCCGCACCCGGAATCTTTTCCGCTGCGGGTCCTGTGATCTGTGCACCATAGATGCGTTTCAATGCTTCATTCGCATCGACATGATCGAGATGATGATGGGTCGTAAAAATATAATCGAGCTTCCAGCCGCGACGCGCCAAAGCCGAACGGATTGCCAGTTCTTCCGGCGCATCAATTGATGCTGTCAGCCCCGTTTCCGGATCATGAATCAGAACGCCGAAATTATCTTCGCGACAATAGAACTGTTCAATTTCAAGACGAGCCATCCGTTTCGCTCCCGATTATTTTTTATCCGCCGATGCTGCGTCATCTTCTGTGCCCCACGGCACCAGAGAATGTTTTTTAATCAGTGGCAGCTGGAACATTGTAAAAGCAATTGTCAGCGGCATGACGCCCCACACTTTGAATGTGACCCATGTATCGGTAGGGAAATTCCGCCATACAACTTCATTAATCACAGCCAGCACGAAGAAAAACAAACCCCAGCGCAATGTCAGCTTACGCCAGCCTTCCGCATCCAGCTTGAAAGCCTGATCGAAGACATAGCCGAGCAAAGCTTTGCCAAACAGCAGACCGCCCAGCAGAATCGCACCGAACAGGCTGTTAACAATGGTTGGTTTCATTTTTATGAAAGTATCATTGTGCAGCCACAGCGTCAGCGCGCCGAAAACCAGCACCACAATACCCGAGACCAGCGGCATGATCGGCAGGCTGCGTGTCATGATCCATGATACAACCAGCGCAATCACCGTAGCAGCCATAAACAAGGCCGTTGCAATGAAAATCGGCTGACCGATCTGTGCCAGAACCGGAAAACGCTCAACCAGCCACTCACCGCGCGAATTGGCAAAAAAGAACACGAGCAAAGGCCCGAGTTCCAGTGCCAGTTTTAACAGCGGCGGCACTTCCTTGCGTTGCGGGTCAGACGGGTCGCGCTCAAAAATATGATCGTTCATCGTGCTTCTCCTGCAATCGCTCCGGCAAAATCCTGCGCCGTAAACGGTTCAAGATCATCAATCTGCTCACCGACACCAACA
>NZ_ANNO01000469.1:0-12834 GCF_000409565.1 Pseudochrobactrum sp. AO18b | reverse complement strand
ACAAAGCCGTTCACACCGGCAATATTTTTGAAAATCTCAACCTGATTAAGCGCATTCTGACCGGTGGTAGCATCCAGCGTCTGCAACACTGTATGCGGCGCTTCTGGATCATGTTTACCAAGCACGCGCACAATTTTAGCAAGCTCATCCATCAGTTCGGCTTTGTTCTGCAAGCGCCCTGCCGTATCAATAATCAGCACGTCGCTGCCGGCATCTTTGGCCTGCTGCCATGCGTCATATGCCAGACCGGCAGCATCGGCACCAAGCTTGGATGACACAACCGGTGAACCGGTACGCTCGCCCCAGATATGCAATTGCTCAATCGCTGCGGCACGGAATGTATCACCTGCTGCCAGCATCACTTTCAATCCGCCTGCGGTCAGTTTTGCCGCCAGCTTGCCGATTGTTGTGGTTTTACCGGTACCATTCACACCAACCACAAGAATGACATGCGGCTTGTGCGACAGGTCAAGTTCCAGAGGCTTTGCCACGGGCACCAGCACTTTTTCAATCTCGGAGCGCATAATGAGGCGCACTTCATCAGTCGAAATATCTTTGCCATAACGACCCGAAGACAGGCTGTCTGTGATACGCATCGCGGTTTCCAGACCAAGATCAGCCTGAATCAGCACATCTTCCAGTTCCTGAAGTGTGTCTTCATCCAGTTTGCGCTTGGTGAAAATGCCGCCGATGGAGTCGCCCAACTGCTGTGAAGAGCGCGACAGACCGCTGCGCAGCCGCTCAAACCATGACAGTTTCTTTTCCGGCTCAGCTTCAACGACTACTGGTTCCTGTTTTGCCTCAACAGACTTGCTGACCGTCACCTTTACCGGTTTTGGCGCAGGAACCACTTCCGCATCAGCATCGGTAATTTCAGGCTCGGCTTCAGGATAGACCGGTGTCAGCTCAATGGTTGCCGGATCAGCAATCACCGGTTGGGAAAGCAGTTCCTCAACCTTTTCCAGAAAAGTCTCGTGAGGCGGCTCTTTCGTCTGCAGCTTCTCTTCAAGGCCGGTCTCATCCGGCTCCGGCGTATCATAAACCGGTTTCAGTTCAATCGTCGCCGGATCAGCGATGACCGGCTGGGAAAGCAGCTCTTCGATCTTTTCCAGCACAGTCTCATGATGCGGTTCAACAGGCGTGTGTTCTGCTGCAACCGGTGCGCCTTCTTCCGCTAAAGGCGACAGGACTTCCTCTGACGGAGCGGAAGATGTTTCTTCCTTTTTGCCGAAAGAAAAAATCTTTTTTATAAAACCCATAGCCATGAATACAGCGCTTCTTATTTTCGAATGATAATCAGATATTTTGCGGAACAGCCAGCAGCTTGTCCCCATCATGACCGGAGATCACGCGGCTGACAATCTGTCCTGCTGTCAGATCCTGTGTATCCAGCCCAGTAAGTGTAAAGCCTTCAGTACGGCCTAAGCCATCACGTTCTACCAGAATATTCTGCACGGTGCCTTTGAGACTTTCCAGATGCAGGCGATAAGCCGCATCACCGGCAACACGCAGACGGGCAGCCCGTTCCTTAATCACCTCACGACGCAATTGCGGCATGCGTGCGGCAGGTGTGCCTTCACGCGGGCTGTATGGGAAAACATGCAGATGACTGAGACCGCATTCTTCGACAATACGGATAGAGTTCTGGAACATTTCTTCCGTCTCGGTCGGGAAGCCAGCGATAATATCCGCACCAAACACCGCATCCGGTCGCAATTTGCGCACATCTTCGCAAAACCGGATGGAGTCATCACGCAAATGGCGGCGTTTCATCCGCTTAAGGATCATATTATCCCCTGACTGCAGTGAGAGATGCAGATGCGGCATCAGACGCTTTTCATTGGCCAGCGCTTCCATCAGGTCTTCATCCGCCTCAATCGAATCGATGGAAGACAAACGCAGACGCTGCAAATCCGGCACCTGTGCCAAAACGGTTTTCACCAGCTTGCCAAGGCGCAAATTCCCCGGCAGATCAGGCCCGTAGGAGGTCATGTCCACGCCGGTCAGCACCACTTCCGCATAGCCGTTACCGACCAGCCTCTTGACCTGCTCAACCACACCGCCCATCGGGACAGAGCGGGAATTACCACGGCCATAGGGAATAATGCAGAAAGTACAGCGATGATCACAGCCGTTTTGCACCTGCACAAAAGCACGGGCACGGCCTTCAATCGCATCCACCATATGGCTGGCGGTTTCGCGCACTTCCATAATATCGTTGACGCGCACCTTCTCGAACTGGTTCACACCAAAATCCGGCAACATGCGATAGGAATTGGATTTCAGTTTTTCTTCATTGCCGAGAACCAGATCAACCTCATCCATCGCCGCAAAATCATCGGCACCGGTCTGCGCTGCACAACCGGTCACGATAATACGGGCTTCCGGATTATCGCGTCGTGCTTTACGGATTGCCTGACGGGCCTGACGCACCGCTTCCGCCGTTACCGCACAGGTGTTGAAAATAATCGCGCCGTTTTCCAATGTACCGAGACCGGCCTCATCAGCCTCGCGTTTCATCACTTCGGATTCATAAGTATTCAGCCGGCAGCCGAATGTTACAACCTCAACCGCCATAATCAGGCACCTTCCGCTGTTGTGTCTTTTGCCCAAAGACCTGTTGCCGGATCAAACTGCCCCGAAAACTCCCATTCAGCCGGTCCTGTCATTAAAACATGATCATCATCGCGCCAGTCGATCTGCAACGGCCCGCCCGGCACAATAACTTTTACATTGCGCCCCGTACGGCGTGTGCGTGCCGCCGATACACCAGCGGCACAGGCAGCAGAACCGCAAGCCCGCGTCAGACCAACACCACGCTCCCAAGTGCGGATGGTCAGCTCGTCTTTGCCCGTGACCTGCGCGATAGAAATATTTGCCTTTTCCGGAAAGATCGGATGATTTTCCAGCAATGGACCGAACTTATCCAGCTCATAGGACCAGACATCCTGATCCACCCAGAAAATCGCATGAGGATTGCCCATCGAAGTCACAGACGGCGAATGCAGCACCGGCGCATCAATCGGCCCGATCTGCAATTCGATCATCCGCGTATCGCGAAATTCTTCTGCAAGCGGAATAGCCTGCCATTCGAAACGCGGCTTGCCCATATCCACACGGATCTGGCCGTCCGGCAGTTCCTCGGCCAGCAACAGTCCTGCCAGTGTTTCAAATGTGAATTGTGATTTGCCGGTTTCCGCAGCAAGTGCCTGCACCACACAGCGTGTGCCATTGCCGCAAGCCTGCGCTTCACTGCCATCGCAATTGATAATGCGGATATAATAATCCGTACCCGCCGTTTTCGGATCATGGATCGTCATGATCTGGTCAAAACCGGTCGCAGCATCGGCATTCAGTGCGCGTGCGGCATCAGGCGTGATCCGGTCACTCCGGCCGCGCATATCCGCCACAATAATTTTATTGCCAAGGCCATTCATTTTGGCAAAAGCAGCATCAACTGACATAGCTACAGACATAGTTTCACAATTATAAGATATATTCCGGTTACGGCATATCAGCAGCCTTAATGCGGAACATCGACAAAATTCGGTTCGCAGAGATACGAAAAACAGGCAGCATCCGGAGATTTTGCCTGAAAACACATCCTGAAAGCGCTTCACACTTTGCGCAAGGCACTCCGGATATACATTTACTGGCCTATATGGCGGAACTTCTCTCAAATTGCCAGTATATGTGCCAATGATTCGAAAAGCAGTGATGCGTTTTTGCCTGAATCTGCCGTAGAAGACCGATCACGCCTTGGCCTGCCGGTAAAATATGTTTATCTTTAAAACATAATCTGCTCAAATTTTGCTGCCAGACAGGCTTTCACATTGTCAGGCCATAACCTGTCAGATTAAAACAAGGCTGAAGCCGTAAAATCGTGCAATCCTACTTATTTCCCTTTTGTTCAATGATTCCTTTTGATTACAAAATGGTCTAAAGTGCAGCGGATTTTGCCTCAATATTGACCTGAGGACGGAACTGTTTCAAAGATTCCGCTTCAGAAACCACACTATCAAGGAGATGGGTATGGGAGTTTCTAAGATTGGCCTGCTCGGACTTGCAGCTGCCACCATTCTCGCCGGTTGCCAGAGTTCGCGTTTTGACAATATGGCCAGCAACACTCCCCCGCAGGCACAGCCTGCTCCTTTGCGCCCTGCTCCGACGACATCGGTTCAGTCCGGATCGCTGAATGATGTGAATGCATCGCAGTTTCCGGCCAATCCGAATGATATGAATTCACAGCCGCAGGGCAATACACAGGTTGCCAGCCTGCCGCCTGCATCTTCCGTAGACCTGACACCGGGCAAAGTTGCCGGTGTGTGGAATGCATCGCTTGCCGGTCAGAGCTGTAAAGTTGCCACCCCGCAGACCAAATTCGGTCAGGGTTACCGCGCGGGTCCGCTGCGTTGCCCGGGTGAACTCGCCAATCTGTCCTCATGGTCGGTCAACGGCAAGCAGCTGGTTCTCTATGATGCAAATGGCGGCACAGTCGCTTCTCTCTATTCGTCTGCTGACGGCCGCTTTGACGGTCAGACTTCCGGCGGCCAGCCGATCAGCCTGTCCCGCTAAAAACTTGCTGACATTATAGAATTATAAAAGCTGCAGACACAATCTGCGGCTTTTCATTTATAGAACAGCGCCTGAATGAGCCTGAATGAGGTTGTCATGTCTTTCAATGAAACGCTGAAAGCCTATCCGTCCGTATCAGAACGCTACGACTCTCTGGCCATGGCCGGAGATATTGAAGCAGACCCGCAGCAGCAAATTCTGGCAAAGCGCTTTGATGCTCTGATTGATGCAATTTGCAGCAAGCGCCTTTCGCGCAAATCCAGCGCACTGGGCTGGCTGTTCGGCAAATCCAAAAAAGTGGCTGAGCCTATCAAGGGTCTGTATATCCACGGTGAAGTCGGCCGCGGCAAGACCATGCTGATGGATATGTTCTTTGAATTGCTGCCGGTTGAACGCAAACGCCGTGCGCATTTCAATGATTTCATGGCCGATGTGCATGAGCGCATTCACGCTCACCGTCAGGCTTTCAAGAAAGGCGAAACCAAACAGGAAGACCCGATCCCGCCGGTTGCTGAAGCGCTGGAAAAACAGGCATGGGTTCTGTGTTTTGATGAATTTACCGTCACAGATATTGCCGATGCGATGATCCTGTCGCGTTTGTTCTCAGCGCTGTTCGAGCGTGGCGTGGTGCTGGTTGCCACATCCAATGTGGCACCGGATAATCTCTATCCGAATGGTCTCAACCGTCAGCTGTTCCTGCCTTTTGTCAGCATTCTCAAAACCCGTGTTGATGTAATCAATCTGGATTCCCGCACGGATTACCGTCTTGAAAAGCTCGACCGCCAGCCAGTCTATCTCACCCCGCTCGGGCTCAAAACAGATGCCAGAATGGATGAGGCATGGCATGTTCTGACGGAAGGCGGAATTGAGACAGCAGAAATTATCAAGGTCAAAGGCCGCAGCATTCATCTGAACCGCACTGTCGGCAAAGCCGTGCGTGTGACTTTTGATGAACTTTGCGCCAAACCGCTGGCTGCTGCAGACTATCTGGCGATCATGGCGCGTTTCCGCACTATGTTTATCGATCATGTACCGGTGCTGGATCTTGCTAAGAGAAATGAAGCCAAACGTTTCATTCTGCTGGTGGATACACTTTACGACCAGCGCGCCCGTGTTATCATCTCTGCCGCAGCTACACCCGACAAACTCTATAGTGCCTCCAGCGGCACAGAAGCTTTTGAATTTGACCGTACCGCATCGCGTCTTTTTGAGATGCAGAGTGCGGAATATCTAGAAGCATTTGAGACAAATGAATCAGCTGCAATACGGGCAACAGCCTGAGTAACATGTGAAACACAGGCCAATTCTCTGATCGTCACTATTTTGTGACGATCATGGCCTAATTTATGCCAGTCAGGGGAATCATAAGAGCACTTATGATTCATCAAATAAGCATTCCGCAATCGGGCTGACTGTAAGCCATTCTGAACAAACAAAAATCAGCTGTAAGCGGACAAAAATTCCGGTATAATTCCTTTCCCTGATTTCATGATATGAAACAGGAAAAACTTCGGCTTTTGTCAAAAATGATTTACGTTTACGTAAGAACATATTTAGCTAAACGATTGAAATCTTTAAATACAAAATTATTAGTTGAGTTATTTTGAAAACGGGCATATCGACCATACAGCGTAATGGCCTCTGCGGGCGTAACCGATCGGAAAGCTCAAGCAGAGGTAAAGCTGTTTTAGTTAGATTTTAGATCAGGGAAGTAACCAGCATGGCTCGCAATAAGATTGCTCTCATCGGTTCAGGCATGATCGGCGGAACGCTCGCCCATATGGCCGGTCTCAAAGAGCTCGGTGACATTGTGTTGTTCGATATCGCCGAAGGTATCCCGCAGGGCAAAGGCCTCGATATCGCGGAATCCTCACCGGTTGACGGTTTCGATGCCAAGTTCACCGGTGCCAATGACTATGCCGCCATCGAAGGCGCAGATGTTGTTATCGTTACCGCCGGTGTACCGCGCAAGCCGGGCATGAGCCGCGATGACCTGCTGGGCATCAATCTGAAAGTCATGGAACAGGTCGGCGCCGGTATTGCCAAATACGCCCCTGATGCTTTCGTAATCTGCATCACCAACCCGCTTGATGCGATGGTTTGGGCTCTGCAGAAATTCTCCGGTCTGCCAGCAAACAAAGTTGTCGGTATGGCTGGCGTGCTTGATAGCGCCCGTTTCCGCTACTTCCTCGCTGAAGAATTCAACGTTTCCGTTGAAGACGTCACCGCATTCGTTCTCGGCGGTCACGGCGATACTATGGTTCCTTCCAGCCGCTATTCGACCGTTGCCGGTATTCCTCTGCCGGATCTGGTCAAAATGGGCTGGACCACACAGGACAAGCTCGACAAGATCATTCAGCGCACCCGTGACGGCGGTGCTGAAATCGTCGGCCTGCTGAAAACCGGCTCTGCTTATTACGCACCGGCTTCTTCCGCTATCCAGATGGCTGAATCCTACCTCAAGGATAAGCGCCGCGTTCTGCCTGTTGCAGCTCAGCTGACCGGCCAGTACGGCGTGAAAGACATGTATGTCGGCGTACCGACCATTATCGGTGCGAACGGCGTTGAACAGGTTATCGAAATCCAGCTCGACAAAGAAGAACAGGCCGCATTTGAGAAATCAGTTGCTGCAGTTCAGGGTCTTTGCGATGCCTGCATCGCGATTGCACCAAATCTGAAATAAGCTCCCTTATTCAAGTTCTGGGATGTTTCGGGGCGCTTTTCCCAAAGTGGCCCCGAACTGGTCTCTGGAACTTCATATAAAAATCACGAAGCCTGTCTATCAACACAAGTTGAAACAACAGGTTTCAGGAGCGCCCTTAAAAGGACAACCAGATGAATATTCACGAATATCAGGCTAAGCGCCTGCTCCACTCCTACGGCGCACCGATTGCCAACGGCGTGGCTGTTTACTCCGCTGAACAGGCTGAAGAATGGGCAAAGACCCTTCCTGGCCCGCTTTATGTGGTCAAGAGCCAGATCCATGCCGGCGGCCGCGGTAAAGGTAAGTTCAAAGAACTGCCAGCCGATGCTAAAGGCGGCGTGCGTCTTGCCAAATCCATCGAAGAAGTTGTTGCGAACGTTAAAGAAATGCTCGGCAACACTCTGGTGACCAAGCAGACCGGTCCTGCCGGTAAGCAGGTTAACCGTCTTTACATCGAAGATGGTGCGGACATCGACCGCGAACTGTATCTCTCCCTGCTGATCGACCGCTCCGTCGGCCGTCCGGCTTTCGTTGTTTCCACCGAAGGCGGAATGGACATCGAAGCTGTTGCAGAAGAAACACCGGAAAAAATCATCAATGTTGCAATCGATCCTGCCAAAGGCGTGACCGATGAAGACAATGCCAAGCTTGCCGATGCTCTGAAGCTCGAAGGCGAAGCCCGTGAAGACGCTCTGAAGCTGTTCCCGATCCTCTACAAAGCTTTTGTTGAAAAAGACATGAGCCTTCTGGAGATCAACCCGCTGATCGTCATGACCAATGGTCGTGTACGCGTGCTGGATGCCAAAGTATCCTTCGACGGCAATGCTCTGTTCCGTCATCCTGACATTCAGGAACTGCGCGATCTGTCGGAAGAAGACGAAAAAGAAATCGAAGCTTCCAAGCATGATCTGGCCTATGTTGCCCTCGACGGTAATATCGGCTGCATGGTCAATGGTGCCGGTCTTGCTATGGCAACCATGGACATCATCAAGCTTTACGGCGCAGAACCTGCAAACTTCCTTGATGTTGGCGGCGGCGCTACCAAAGAAAAAGTAACAGCTGCATTCAAGATCATCACTGCTGATCCGGCTGTTGAAGGTATTCTCGTGAACATCTTCGGCGGCATCATGAAATGCGACGTTATCGCTGAAGGCGTGATCGCTGCTGTTAAAGAAGTTGGCCTTAAAGTTCCTCTGGTCGTTCGTCTCGAAGGCACCAATGTTGAGCTCGGCAAGAAAATCATCAACGAGAGCGGCCTGAATGTTATTTCAGCTGACGATCTCGACGATGCAGCGCAGAAAATCGTTGCTGCAGTGAAGGGAAATTGATCCATGTCTATTCTTGTAAACAAGGACACCAAGATTCTCGTTCAGGGTCTGACCGGTAAGACAGGTACTTTCCACACTGAACAGGCTCTTGCCTATTACGGCACCCAGATGGTCGGCGGTATCCACCCTAAAAAGGGCGGCGAAACCTGGACAGGCTCCAAGGGCGAAAACCTGCCGATTTTTGCAACTGTTGCTGAAGCTAAAGAACGTACCGGTGCAGATGCATCCGTAATCTACGTTCCGCCTGCAGGTGCAGCTGATGCCATCATCGAAGCAATCGAAGCTGAAGTCGGCTTCATCGTCTGCATCACCGAAGGTATTCCGGTTATGGACATGGTACGCGTGAAAGAACGTCTGGAACGTTCAAAATCACGCCTGCTCGGCCCTAACTGCCCGGGCATCCTGACCCCTGAAGAATGCAAAATCGGCATTATGCCGGGCAACATCTTCAAAAAAGGTTCGGTCGGCGTTGTTTCCCGTTCCGGTACACTGACTTACGAAGCTGTGTTCCAGACCTCCAATGAAGGTCTCGGCCAGACCACTGCTGTCGGTATCGGCGGCGATCCGGTTAAAGGCACAGAATTCATCGACGTGCTGGAAATGTTCCTCGCAGACGACAACACCAAATCGATCGTTATGATCGGTGAAATCGGTGGTTCGGCTGAAGAAGAAGCAGCTCAGTTCCTCAAAGACGAAGCCAAGCGCGGCCGTAAGAAGCCAATGGTTGGCTTTATCGCCGGTCGTACTGCTCCGGAAGGCCGCACCATGGGTCATGCTGGTGCTGTTATCTCCGGCGGCAAGGGCGGCGCTGAAGACAAGATTGCAGCTATGGAAGAAGCCGGTATCCGCGTTTCCCCATCTCCTGCACAGCTCGGCAAGACTCTTGTTGAAGTTCTCAAAGGCTAACTGCCTTTGGGTTGAAGCTCTCAGGGCTAATCCCTTGGAACTCTGACAATATTGGCAGTCGCACTGCGTGACTGCCTCTAAAAAGCCCGGTTCGTGGCCCATGGCACGCCTCAAGCCCCGAACCGGGTTCACTAGAGCATTTCACAGTCAAGTTGGATCAACTTGACGCCCGTGATAATGCGGCAAACTAAAGAATCTAGAGCGAGCCTTGTGATCCAATTTGGACGTAAACCGCTCTAGACTAAAACTTATGCCCGTTTCTGTTGGAAATCAGTACAAACGCACTATTTCTCAGAACAGAGACAACAGACCAGCAACTTAAAACGGGACCGGAAGATTTTCCGGTATGGCCGGTATAAGGAGACGGAGTGGATACTCCGGCAAGGACAATGGCACGGCAAGAAGAAGCCAATGACGTTTTCGCCCTGACCTCGTTTCTCTATGGCGGCAATGCCGACTATATTGAGGAGCTCTATGCTGCATATGAAACCGATCCGAATTCGGTCAATGCAGAATGGCGCGATTTTTTCGCAAATCTCGGTGACAATCCGAAAGATGTGATTGAAAATGCCCGCGGTGCATCCTGGGAAAAAAGCAGCTGGCCTGTGACGCCGAAAGATGAGCTGACCAATGCTCTCGACGGCAACTGGGCAGATGTTGAAAAACATATGACAGACAAGCTGAAAGGCAAAGGCGGCAAAGCTGTTGCTGCTGCACCAGCTCTGTCTGAAGCAGAAATTACACAGGCAGCACGTGACAGTGTTCGCGCGATCATGATGATCCGCGCTTACCGTATGCGCGGCCACCTGCATGCCAATCTCGATCCGCTCGGTCTTTCCGAAAAGCCGAATGATCACAATGAACTGGCTCCGGAAAATTACGGTTTCACACCGGCTGATTTTGACCGCAAAATCTTCATCGACAACGTGCTCGGCCTCGAATATGCGACCGTTCGCGAAATGCTCGATATCCTGAAGCGCACCTATTGCTCGACAATCGGCTTTGAATTCATGCACATTTCTGATCCGGCTGAAAAAGCCTGGCTTCAGGAGCGCATCGAAGGCGCCAATAAGAGCATTGCTTTCACACCGGAAGGTAAGAAAGCCATCATGTCCAAACTGATCGAAGCTGAAGGCTTTGAACAGTTTATCGACGTGAAATACAAAGGCACCAAGCGCTTTGGTCTCGATGGCGGTGAATCCCTGATCCCTGCCCTTGAACAGATCGTCAAGCGCGGCGGCTCCATGGGCGTTAAAGAAATCATTTTCGGTATGGCTCACCGTGGCCGTCTGAATGTGCTTTCTCAGGTTATGGGCAAACCGCACCGCGCTATTTTCCACGAATTTAAAGGCGGCTCCTATGCGCCGGATGATGTGGAAGGTTCAGGCGACGTTAAATACCATCTGGGTGCGTCTTCGGATCGCGAATTTGACGGTAACTCCGTTCACCTGTCGCTGACTGCCAACCCTTCACATCTCGAAATCGTCAATCCGGTTGTTATGGGTAAAGCCCGCGCCAAGCAGGATCTGCTGGCCGGCCGCACCCGTGATGAAATCGTGCCATTGACTGAACGCGCTAAAGTCATGCCGCTGCTGCTGCATGGTGATGCGGCATTTGCCGGTCAGGGCGTTGTTGCTGAGTGCCTCGGCCTTTCGGGTCTGCGCGGTCACCGCGTTGCCGGTACAGTTCATTTCATCATCAATAACCAGATCGGTTTCACCACCAATCCGGCCTTCTCCCGTTCTTCGCCATATCCTTCGGATGTAGCGAAAATGATTGAAGCCCCGATTTTCCACGTCAATGGTGATGATCCGGAAGCTGTTGTCTTCGCTGCAAAAGTTGCAACCGAATTCCGCCAGACCTTCCATAAGCCGGTTGTTGTAGACATGTTCTGCTACCGCCGCTTCGGTCACAACGAAGGCGACGAGCCTGCGTTCACACAGCCTTTGATGTACAAAGAAATTCGCAAGCACAAAACCACTGTACAGCTCTACAGTGAAAAGCTGATCGGCGAAGGTCTTCTGACACAGGCTGACATCGACCAGATGAAAGCTGACTGGCGCGACAAGCTGGAAACAGAATTCGAAGCCGGCCAGAACTACAAGCCGAATAAAGCCGACTGGCTCGACGGTGCATGGGCAGGTCTGCGTACAGCTGACAATGCCGATGAACAGCGTCGCGGTAAAACCGGCGTACCGGCGAAAACCCTCAAGGAAATCGGTAAGAAACTTTCCGAAACCCCTGAAGGCTTCAACGTACACCGCACCATTCAGCGCTTCCTCGACAATCGCTCGAAGATGATCGACAGCGGTGAAGGCATTGACTGGGCAACGGCTGAATCGCTGGCATTCGGTTCGCTGTCTCTCGAAGGCCACCCGATCCGTTTCTCCGGTCAGGACGTGGAACGCGGTACATTCTCGCAGCGTCACACTGTTCTTTACGATCAGGAAAATCAAAGCCGCTATATTCCTCTGAATAATCTTCAGAAGGGTCAGGCGATCTACGAAGCCATCAACTCGATGCTTTCGGAAGAAGCCGTGCTCGGTTACGAATATGGCTACTCGCTGACAGATCCGCGCGCACTCGTGCTGTGGGAAGCCCAGTTCGGTGACTTCGCCAACGGTGCTCAGGTTGTTTTCGACCAGTTCATCTCTTCTGGTGAGCGCAAATGGCTGCGTATGTCCGGTCTCGTCTGCCTTCTGCCGCACGGCTATGAAGGTCAGGGTCCTGAACATTCGTCAGCACGTCTGGAACGTTATCTGCAGCTTTGCGCGGAAGATAATATGCAGGTTGCCAATGTTACGACACCGGCAAACTACTTCCACATTCTGCGTCGTCAGATGAAACGCGACTTCCGCAAGCCGCTGATCATGATGACACCGAAATCTCTGCTGCGTCACAAGCGTGCGATTTCTTCCTTGAGCGAACTGTCCGGAGACAGCACGTTCCACCGTCTGCTGTGGGATGATGCGCAATATCTCAAGGATCAGCCGATCAAGCTGCAGAAAGATGCCAAGATCCGTCGCGTGGTTCTCTGCTCCGGTAAAGTCTATTACGATCTTTACGAAGAGCGTGAAAAACGCGGTATCGACGATATCTACCTGCTGCGCGTTGAACAGCTTTATCCGTTCCCGGCAAAAGCCCTCATCAACGAACTGTCCCGCTTCCGCGGTGCAGAAATCGTCTGGTGTCAGGAAGAGCCGAAGAATATGGGCGCATGGTCGTTCATTGAGCCTTATCTGGAATGGGTTCTGGCGCATATTGATGCGAAATATCCGCGTGCCCGCTATGCAGGCCGTCCGGCTGCCGCATCGCCTGCAA
>NZ_ANNO01000468.1:0-272 GCF_000409565.1 Pseudochrobactrum sp. AO18b | reverse complement strand
CCTCGCCTATCATTCAGATTAAAGATCCAGGGAAGATAAAACCATGGCAACCGAAATCCGCGTTCCCACCCTCGGGGAATCCGTCACAGAGGCAACTATCGGCAAATGGCTCAAAAAAGTCGGCGACGCTATCGTTGCTGATGAACCATTGGTTGAACTGGAAACCGACAAGGTTTCTATTGAAGTTCCTGCGCCTGTTTCCGGCGTTCTGACAGAAATCACCGCTCAGGAAGGTGACAATGTTGGTCTCGATGCCCTGCTCGGCCAGATTG
>NZ_ANNO01000467.1:0-3771 GCF_000409565.1 Pseudochrobactrum sp. AO18b | reverse complement strand
GCCGGCGGCGCCGGCAGCTGCCAAGCTGATGGCTGAAGCCGGCCTGAACAGCGATCAGGTTGACGGTTCCGGCAAGCGTGGTCAGGTTCTCAAAGGTGATGTTCTTGCCGCTCTGGCAAAAGGCACTGCACCTGCAGCCGCCGCACCTGCTGCTGCCGCTCGTCCGGCCTCCCCTGCCGGTGATGCACCACGCGAAGAACGCGTGAAAATGACCCGTCTGCGTCAGACCATTGCACGTCGTCTGAAAGATGCTCAGAACACCGCAGCCATGCTCACCACTTATAACGAAGTGGATATGAGCGCGGTTATGGATCTGCGTTCACGCTACAAAGATATCTTCGAGAAGAAGCACGGCGTTAAGCTCGGCTTCATGGGTTTCTTCACCAAAGCTGTGACCCATGCTCTGAAAGAAATCCCTGCTGTTAATGCCGAAATCGACGGCACAGACATCATCTACAAGAACTTTGCTCACGTCGGCGTTGCAGTCGGTACAGACAAGGGTCTCGTGGTTCCTGTTGTTCGCGATGCCGACCAGATGTCGATTGCTGAAATCGAAAAAGAAATCGGTCGTCTCGGCCGTGCAGCCCGTGACGGTCAGCTTTCAATGGCTGATATGCAGGGCGGCACATTCACCATCTCCAATGGTGGTGTATATGGTTCCCTGATGTCTTCCCCGATCCTGAACGCACCGCAGTCCGGTATTCTCGGCATGCACAAGATTCAGGAACGTCCGGTTGTTGTCGGCGGTCAGATCGTTATCCGTCCGATGATGTATCTGGCTCTGTCCTACGATCACCGTATCGTAGACGGCAAAGAAGCTGTGACCTTCCTCGTTCGCGTTAAGGACAGCCTGGAAGATCCGGAACGTCTTGTTCTCGACCTGTAATAAACTGACTAAGAGCGCTGTCCCACGACAGCGCTCTTTTCAACTGCATCTTTTCTGAGCCCTGCGGCTCTTTCTTTTTCTGATCTCACGGAGCCTCTCATGCAGTATGTGATCGAATTCACCGGTCTGATGGCGGTATTCGTGATCCTGCTCGTAGCACCCGGTGCGGATTTCGCGCTGATTGTGCGTCAGAGCATTGTGCATGGCCGCCGTGCAGCCTTCATCACCAGTCTTGGCATCGGCGCATCGCTGATGTTCCACATCTCCTATACGATCCTCGGTATCGGCCTGATCGTATCCCAGTCTCTGTTTCTGTTTTCGCTGATTAAATGGGCGGGTGCTGCCTATTTGTTTTATCTCGGCATCAAGGCGCTGCGGGAAAAACCGCTCAATGCAGCCGATGCAGATAAAATTCTTCAGACAGACGGCGAAGCTGCTCAACCACAACAAAAGGCAATTTCGGCCAAGCGCTGCTTTACTATGGGTTTCATCACCAATGCGCTGAACCCGAAAGCTGTGTTGTTTTTCCTCTCCCTGTTCTCATCCCTTGTCAGCCATGAAACACCGGCTGCAATTCAGGGTATTTACGGGATTCTGATCGCAATCGTCGTCATCGGCTGGTTTGCAATTGTGACTCTGTTCTTTACGCTGGAACCCGTGCGTAAACGCTTTTTCGCTCTGGGTGCATGGTTTAATCGCGTGACCGGTATGGTATTTATCGGATTAGGAATTAAGCTGGCCAGTCAGCAAGCCCATTAGAACTACGGATCGTGCTTCAGGCCGATGCTGTAAATCAGAATTGACAAGCCCGGTGAGGGAACAATGCCTATCAAATCAGCCATTTTCAAAAAGACTATTGCCTGTCTCGCAAGCTGTACGATTCTGCTGACCGCCACAGCCGTTGCCTCAGCCGCCTGTATGCAGAACCGCGCCGCCTATTCCGACAAAGACCAAAATTACACACTGACTTTCAGCCCTGTTCAAAAAGATGATGAGCAGTCAGGCAACAGTTTCACCATCATTGCCAATGACAAACCTGATTTCAAATTACAGGGCACTGTGCAATGGACAGACGGTGCAGCCCGCCCGACAGCCATGATCACCTATAATTGTGCGGGTGACGATAATGCTGAAGATGAAATTGATGACTGCACAATCTGGCAGGGCGTAGTATATGCGCTTAAAGATGGTGCAGATGCAGAGTTTCTGCCCCGCAATGATGAACCGGCTGCCGCAGCAATCCTCCTGCCGGATTTTGTCAGTATGCTGGACAGTTATGATTTTGGAACGGCCAAACCGGCCGAGCCGCTGAACTGGGAAGTGTTTCGCTTTAAAGCCTGCACACCCGAAGAATAAAAGATCGACCCTTGTCTTCATGCAGAAATCCCCTGCCTGAACGGACTTAAAAAGAGTTAAAAGGATTAAGCAATGTCTTATGATGTCGTTGTTATCGGTACCGGCCCTGGCGGTTATGTTGCAGCTATCAAAGCTGCCCAGCTCGGCCTGAAAGTTGCCGTTGTTGAAAAACGCAGCACTTTCGGCGGCACCTGCCTCAATGTCGGCTGTATCCCTTCAAAGGCATTGCTGCACGCTTCTGAAGTTTTTGCTGAAGCCGGTCATTCTTTCGACGCGCTCGGCGTTGAAGTGAGCGCACCGAAGCTGAACCTCGAAAAAATGCTGGCGCACAAAGTAACAACTGTTAAAGCCAACACCAGCGGCGTTGAATTCCTGTTCAAGAAGAACAAGATCGAAGCTTTCACCGGTTTTGGTAAAGTTGTTGCTGCAGGCAAAGTTTCTGTCACTGCTGAAGACGGTTCTGTCAAAGAACTCGAAACCAAAAACATCATCATCGCCACCGGTTCTGATGTTGCCGGTATTCCGGGCGTTAATGTTGATATTGACGAGAAAGTCATTGTTTCTTCAACCGGCGCGCTGGAATTCACCAAAGTGCCTGAAACTCTGGTTGTTGTCGGCGGCGGCGTGATCGGTCTGGAACTCGGTTCCGTATGGTCGCGTCTTGGTGCCAAAGTGACTGTTGTTGAATATCTCGACAAAATTCTCGGCGGCATGGATGGTGAAGTTTCCAAGCAGTTCCAGCGTATGCTGGCCAAACAGGGCATTGATTTCAAACTCAGCGCCAAAGTGACTGCAGTTGAAAAATCCGGCAATGGCGCCAAGGTGACTTTCGAGCCTGTTAAAGGCGGCGATGCAGTGACCCTTGAAGCTGAAGCCGTTCTTATTTCGACCGGCCGTCGTCCTTACACAGATGGTCTGGGTCTGGCCGAAGCCGGTGTTGCTCTTGATGAACGCGGCCGCGTTGCGATCAACGATCATTGGCAGACCAATGTTGCCGGCATTTATGCGATCGGTGACGTGGTTAAAGGCCCGATGCTGGCGCACAAAGCCGAAGATGAAGGCGTTGCCGTTGCAGAAATCATTGCTGGTCAAAAAGGCCACGTCAATTTTGATGTGATCCCGAGCGTTGTTTACACCCAGCCGGAAGTGGCTTCTGTCGGCAAAACCGAAGAAGAACTGAAAGCTGCCGGTATTGAATATAAAGTCGGCAAATTCCCGTTCACAGCCAATGGCCGTGCTCGCGCTATGCAGCACACAGACGGTTTTGTGAAAATTCTGGCTGACAAAGCTACAGACAAAGTTCTCGGTGCGCATATCCTCGGCTACAATGCCGGTGAAATGATCCACGAACTGACCGTTCTGATGGAGTTTGGCGGCTCTTCCGAAGATCTGGCTCGTACCTGCCATGCACATCCGACCATGTCGGAAGCTGTTCGTGAATCAGCAATGGCAACTTACGACAAACCAATTCATATGTAATTGGTTCTACGTAATCTGCGGATTACATAAAATACGAGGCCCGGGTTTTT
>NZ_ANNO01000466.1:0-214 GCF_000409565.1 Pseudochrobactrum sp. AO18b | reverse complement strand
GACCGGCCAGACCATCCTCGTCAACGGCGGCTACACTACCAAGTAACGCGACTAATCAGGGGCTGCACGCCGTGCTGTGCTGCCCCTGAACGATTTCGAGACAACGAACGGGCCTCAAAAAGCGAGCGCGATCAATTCGATGATCTCTCAATCACCACTTTTTGGGCAGCGCACCCACAACGGAGGAAAATACGCATGCACATGCTTCTCGTCA
>NZ_ANNO01000465.1:0-1131 GCF_000409565.1 Pseudochrobactrum sp. AO18b | reverse complement strand
AGCAGGCGGAATCCTCCTGCTCGGGGTGTTTTCGCTCTTCGGTAAACTCTGGGGCGGCGATCTCTCCGGAGTCGCCGCCGGGGCGAAGCTCTTTATTCCAGTCTGGTTTGCCATTGCCCTGACGAATATGTGGGTTGGTGTTACCCGGGCCGGCTATACGGTGGCTCAGGAACTGCCGATCCTTCTTGTTGTCTTTGCGGTCCCCGCGATCGTGTCGACGATTGCCATATGGCAACTCGCGGGAACCACCCTGCCGCATTTGCCTCCTCACCAACAAGAGAGAACAATCATGTCGGTTACTCTACCACCAGTCCTTCAATCCGCCGTCGATGCGATAAACGCTGGCGACGAAGGTGCCTTCGTTGCTGCCTTTTCTCCCGATGGCATCATCAATGACTGGGGACGCATCCTCACTGGGACGGAAGGTGTGCGGTCGTGGGCACGTTCGGATGCAATCGATGCCCAGGCCCGAATGACCGTTCTTGAAGCGGCTACCACGGCCAATACGACGCACATTGTGTTCGACTGGCAGAGCCGCGTCTTCAACGGCCGCAGCGAGGCTTATGTGACCATCCTCGACGGATTGATTAGAGAATTCCGCATTCCGTCAAAATAAGAGAAAGCTAGGCCATGGCCGCTGAAACTGTTACCCAAGCCGCAGAAGCGGTCAATCATGGCGGCGTCGACATGATGGCCGTGGTTGTCCTATTGGCGGCCGCGGTAGTTGCCGTACCGCTGTTCCGCAAGGCGGGGCTCGGTTCTGTCCTCGGCTACTTGGCCGCAGGGCTCGCGATCGGCCCGTTCGGCCTCGGCTTCTTTCACGACGCGCAGTCGATCATCCACGTTGCTGAACTCGGCGTCGTGCTGTTCCTGTTCATCATCGGGCTGGAAATGCAGCCGTCACGATTGTGGGCCATGCGCGGTGAAATCTTCGGACTCGGGCTTCTGCAGGTGGGGCTTGCCATCGCAGTGCTGGTCTGGGTCGGCATCTTGCTCGGCTACCCAACTGCGGCGAGCTTCGTTGCCGGCACGGGCTTCGTCCTGACCTCGACCGCTATCGTCATGCAGATGCTGCAAGAACGCGGTGAGATGGGATTACCGAAGGGGCGCCGCATCGTTGCCATTCTGCTG
>NZ_ANNO01000464.1:0-9547 GCF_000409565.1 Pseudochrobactrum sp. AO18b | reverse complement strand
GGCGTTTAAGCGGAGGATGTAATTTTACTTGTAACGTGACAGACCGAGATCCGAAGTATCAATATCCGGTTTTTTGCCGGAGATCAGGTCGGCCATAACGCGGGCAGAACCGGCAGACATTGTCCAGCCGAGTGTGCCGTGTCCGGCATTGATATAAAGATTGTCGTATTTTGTGCCGCCGATAATCGGTGTTGAATCCGGTGTCATCGGACGCAGACCCGACCAGAAAGTTGCCTTGGACAGGTCACCCGCACCGCCGAACAGGCCGCTGACGGAAAGTTCCAGCGTTTCGCGGCGTTCAGGCAGCAGACGTGTCACATAATCGGTGACTTCAGCCATACCGCCGACGCGGATACGGTCGCCGAGACGGGTAATCGCGATCTTATAGGTTTCATCCAGAATGGTCGAAACCGGTGCGCGGGATTCATCGACAATCGGAATGGTGATCGAATAGCCTTTGACCGGATAGATCGGCACATTGAGGCCGAGACCTTTGACCAGCTGCGGCGTGAAGCTGCCGAGTGCGGCTACATAGCGATCAGCAGTGAAGATGCCTTTATTGGTTTCAACCGCAACAATCTTACCGCTGTTAAGCTGGAAGCCTTTAATATCCACATTGTAGTGGAATTTTACGCCCAGTTCTTCAGCCATTTTGGCCAGTTTATTGGTGAATGTGAAGCAATCGCCGGTGCCGTCATCCGGCATGCGCAGGCCGCCGGTAATCATGTGCTTTACATTGGCAAGGGCTGGTTCTGCCTTGGTGCAGCCTTCGGCATCCAGCACTTCAAATTTGATGCCGTCCTGACGTAGGCTTTCAATATCCTTGGTCATTACCGCATCAAAATCTTTCTGACTGCGGAACAGCTGCAAAGTACCTTTTGAACCTTCATCATAGGTGATGCCGGTATCATTGCGCAGTTCGGTCAGGCATTCGCGGCTGTAATTGGAAATGCGCAGCATGCGGGCTTTGTTGGTCGCATAGGCCGATGCGGTGCAATTGGCCAGCATGGACATCAGCCAGCTATACATTGCCGGATTGCAGGTCGGACGGAAAATCAAAGGTGAGTGTTTTTTAAACAGCCACATTGCCGCTTTCTGCGGAATACCCGGAGCAGCCCATGGGGTCGAGTAACCATAGGACAGCTGACCGGCATTGGCGAAACTGGTTTCGAGCGCCGGTCCTTCCTGACGGTCAAGTACAGTCACTTCATGGCCGGCTTTTGCCAGATAATAGGCGGTCGTTACGCCGATCACACCGCTGCCGAGTATTGTAACTTTCATGGTCTGCCTCTGTCATATCCTGTCTGATGCCGCATGTGCAGGCTTGTTTGTTCTTCAGGCAAGAATGTCGTTAATGTAGTTGCGATGATATCTGTTCCCCAGAGATGTCAGAATCTCATAGGAAATTGTTCCGGCATCCTGTGCCACTTGTTCAAGGCTCTGATGTGCGCCGATCAGCTCTACAAGGCTGCCGAGCTTTAATGTGCCTTCCGGCAGGGCGCTGACATCCAGCGTAATGGAATCCATGGAAACACGGCCGATAATAGGCAGGCGCACAGCACCATAATATGCTGCGCCTTTATTGCTTAAGTGTCGTGGCCAGCCATCTGCATAACCGACGGCAATCGTGGCAATCCGTGTCTCGCCCTGTGTTTCATAGCTGCCGCCATAGCCGACCAGAGTATGTGCCGGAACGGTGCGGCATTGAATGACGCGCGCCTGCAGCAACACAACTGGCTGCATCGGATTTGGTGCATTTTCCTGTGGTGCGCCGCCGTAAAGTGCGATGCCCGGACGTGCCAGATCAAAATGATAGCCGCGCTCCATGAAGCTGCCACCGGAATTGGAAAACGCAACGGCATAATGCGGCAGAAGTTTAAGAGCTGCCTGCATACGCTCCAGCTGGGCGTGGTTCTGCGGGCTCTGCACATTATCAGCAGAAGCCAGATGGCTGATAATGAATTTCACATCAATGCCGTCCAGCAGGGAAATATCTGCCAGCAGTTCTTTCAGTTCCTGTTCGGAAAGACCGAGACGCGACATGCCTGTATCAAGCTGAAGCAGTGCCGGAAGCTTCCGGTTGCCGGCCTTGCCCAGAGCTGCCCAGTTGCGCAGCTGTTCCAGCGAATTCAGTACAGGGATAATATTATTATCCGCGCAGAGTTTTTCTGTCTGCGGCTGCAGGCCGTTGAGAACATAAATAACAGCATCTTTGCCGATATGCGGTTGCAGCTTCAGTGCTTCTCCCAGATGTGCAACGAAAAAATCGCGGCAACCGGCGGCATAAAATTGCGGGGCGACTTTATCCGCACCCAGACCATAGGCATCGGCTTTCACAACGGCTGCGGCTCTGGTCGGGCTCAGTGCGTCGGCGATCAGCTTATAGTTCGCGCGCAAAGCGGCCAGATCAACGGTAAGAATACCGCCGGCCGCGAGGATTTCCGGATTTTCACCGGCAGTTGTATCAACAGGCGCTGCCGCACGGGTTTCAGAAAAGAGTACAGACATAAGCAATTCCGCATTGTCATGTTCAACACGTTGGTTGGCTGCCAGTATGCATATCCGGAAAACTATAACACAGTTTCAGGTTATGCTCTGCATGCAGACCATGCCAGAGATGCCAAACAAATTTTATAAGAGGCAGCATCGTTCAGCGTCGTAACTTTACGAGCGGTATCACGTGCCGGAACTCTCTCCCTGTTTCTCAGTGTAGTCGAATAGTCTTCGAATGTTTTTGCTATTTTTCGCAATTTATGCGAATTATAGCTAAATCAACACGATAAAATACTATGAATTGGAATATTCTGCGTGTCGACC
This sequence comes from Pseudochrobactrum sp. AO18b, assembly GCF_000409565.1. Lineage (NCBI taxonomy): Bacteria > Pseudomonadati > Pseudomonadota > Alphaproteobacteria > Hyphomicrobiales > Brucellaceae > Pseudochrobactrum > Pseudochrobactrum sp. AO18b. The sequence goes on along the minus strand of NZ_ANNO01000464.1, from coordinate 6,730 downwards.
TTAGATGCTATTGATCGTAATATTATCCGCTGTCTACGCCGTGACGGGCGTATAACCAATAGTCAGCTGGCAACAGAGGTCGGTTTATCGCAATCGGCGTGCCTGCGGCGTGTGCAATTGCTGGAAACAAGCGGGGTTATCCGCGGCTATACGGCGATTGTTGCGGCACCCGATGCTGATGACCGGTTGGTGGCGCTGGTGCGCATTACGCTGGAGCGGCAGACGGAGGAATATCTCAATCGTTTTGAAGAAGCGGTGCGCCGTCATCCGGAAATTCAGGAATGTTATCTGATGACGGGGGATGCCGATTATATCTTGCGTGCCGAAGCAGAAAATACGGCAGCTTATGAGGTCATTCACAAAGAAATTCTCTCACGTCTGCCGGGGGTGGTGCGTATTCACTCCAGTTTCTCGATCCGCAGTGTACTGCTGAGCAGAGCGCCGGTACAAGCATTTCGCCATCAAGTTGAAACAACTTGATGGATACGATAATGCGTCAGCTAAAAATTAGAGCGGTTTTGCAACGAAGTTGCGTAACCGCTCTAAGAACGGCGCTCTGGAATTGCTAGTCTTTATGCAGGATTGAGGTATCCACATCCGTGATACGGCGTTTGCCACACAGAGCCATAGTCACATCCGCCTCACGGGCGATGATTTCCAGCGCCTTGGTCACACCGGCTTTGCCCATGGCACCCAAACCATAAAGAAACGGTCTGCCGATATAGGTGCCTTTCGCGCCGAGTGCCACGGCTTTGAGCACATCCTGACCGGAGCGGATACCGCCGTCGAGATGGATTTCCACCTTGTCACCGACTGTATCGACAATGCGCGGCAACATCGAAATGGATGATGGTGCGCCGTCGAGCTGACGGCCGCCATGATTAGAGACGATAATCGCATCGGCACCGGTTTTGGCTGCCATCAGCGCATCTTCTTCATCGAGAATACCTTTGAGGATCAGCGGGCCGCCCCAGAGTTTCTTAATCCATTCCACATCATCCCAGTTCAGTTTCGGGTCAAACTGCTCGGCTGTCCATGAGGACAGGGATGAGAGGTCGCTGACACCTTTGGCATGACCGGCAATATTGCGGAAGGTGCGGCGCTGCGTTGCCAGCATGCCGAGGCACCATTGCGGGCGGGTCATCATCTGCCAGATGTGTTTCGGCGTGAATTTCGGCGGAGCCGACAGACCGTTGCGCAAATCTTTGTGACGCTGGCCGAGAATTTGCAGGTCGAGCGTCAAGACCAGAGCCGAGCAACCGGCGGCTTTGGCACGTTCAATCAGATTGCGGACGAAATCACGGTCTTTCATTACATAAAGCTGGAACCAGAAAGGCTTTTTCGTTGCTGCGGCGACATCTTCAATCGAGCAGATGCTCATGGTGGAGAGGGTAAAGGGCACGCCGAATTCCTGTGCTGCCTGCGCTGCCAGAATTTCCCCGTCCGCATGCTGCATCCCTGCCAGACCTGTCGGAGACAGGGCTACCGGCATAGTCACATTCTGGCCGATCATGGTTGTTGCCAGAGAACGGTCAGTCATATCTACCAGTACGCGCTGACGCAGTTTGATTTTGGCAAAATCGCTTTCATTGGCCCGATAGGTCGATTCTGTCCATGCGCCGGAATCTGCGTAATCGAAAAACATCTTTGGCACGCGGCGGCGCGCCAGTTTTTTCAGATCGGCGATTTCCAGAACAGTACTCATGTCAGTTGCTTTCTAAATTCAGTTTTAAAGAGTTATTATCATCCCGATTTTATAAAGTCAGGCTCAGAAAGACTATTAATACCGGAATGATCCGCTATGTTTGCTGTAATGCAATAGATATTTTAAAGGTTGTGAATTTGATGGTCAGACGGCGCAGACACATTCTTCTTCCTGTTCCCCTCGCTTCCTTTATGTTTGCATCTGTTTGCAGTGTTTTTGCTCAGGCCAATCCTCCCTCGGAACTGCCTGTCACGAATGCCCATAGTGTTGCAGTCAGCGCGCAGACTGTCCGTGTCAGCGATTATCGTCCGAAACTGGTGCAGACTGGTACAATTGCAGCCCGCAATCTTATCAATCTTGCTTTTCGCGCTTCCGGTCAGGTGACAGAGCGCAGCGCTGATGTGGGGCAAAAAGTTGAAGCCGGTGAATTGCTGGCGCGTATTGATGCTGTGGAGCAGCAAGCTGGTTTGCGCTCGGCTCTGGCCTCTCTGAATGCGGCGCAGGCGCAATTAATACAGGCAACCGCCAATTATACACGCCAACAGGCATTGCTGGATCAGGGGTTCACCACACGCAGTCAGTTCGGTACTGCGGAGGAAACCAAGCAGCGTGCCGAGGCGGCTCTTATCAGTGCGCAAAGCCAGATGAAAAATGCGCAGGATATGATGAGCTATACGGAGTTGCGTGCGCCGCGCGCCGGTGTGGTGACTGCCCGTAATATTGAAACGGGACAACTGGTACAGGCGGCACAAACTGCCTTTGTGATTGCTGCCGATGGTGAGCGGGACGCCGTTTTTGATGTGCAGGAAGCGCTGGCTGTCCATGCGGAGTCCATGGAACAACAAGGCGGGAAACAGGCGCTGCCTCAGGTGAGTCTGACACTGGTTTCCGATCCGTCTGTCACTGCAACCGGCCATGTGCGTGAGGTTGCGCCGGTGGTGAATGCCACAACCGGCACTGTGCGGATTAAGGTTGAACTGGATACGCCGCCACCTGCCATGACACTCGCGGCTCCGGTAACCGGCAGTCTGCAATTGCCGGTGGTGCGTGCTGTGATTTTGCCATGGAGCGCGATGACATCACAGGGCGGAAAACCTGCAGTGTGGGTACTTGATCCGCAGACGAAAACGGTCTCTTCCGCTTTGGTGCGGATTATGGACTATGAGCGGGAAAAAATCATTATTTCTGAAGGTTTGCAGGACGGGCAAATGGTCATAACCCGCGGCGGACAGTTGCTGAGTGAAGGCGCTGTTGTGGAGCTTCTGGTGGCTGATGAGCAGAAAGTAACACAGTGATGCGGGCGACGGGTTGGACGATGAAGCGCAGAATTTTCAGAACAGCTGCGGCAGGATCAGTTTTGCTGATGCTGGCAGCCTGTGGTGAACAGGCTGATGAGGCAAAGGAGCCGGTTGTCCGGCCGGTATTGTTTGTTATCGCAAAAGCGGAAACCTCGCAGCAAAGCGGTTTTGCCGGATCTGTGGAGCCGCAATTCAGCACGGATCTTGCCTTTCGCGTTTTGGGGCGCTTGATCCAGCGTGATGTGGATATCGGTGATTTTGTCAAAAAAGATCAGGTTGTGGCTATGATTGATCCCGCGCAGCTTGATCTGAATTTGCAGGCAGCCAAAGCCGACATGGCCAGTGCCGAGGCACAATATGTGAATGCACAGGCCACAGAGGACAGGCAGGCGCGTTTGCTGGCCATGCGCAGTATTCCGCAGGCGGTTTATGACAGCGCCAAACAGGGGCGCGATACTGCGGCTGCCGGTCTGGAAAAAGCCCGTGCTGCCTTGCGAAAGGCTGAAGACGAGCGTGGTTTTGCACAACTGGATCCGGATTTTGACGGTGTTGTTTCTGCAGTAAATGCCGAAGTCGGGCAGGTTGTGGCTGCCGGACAGAGTGTTTTGACCGTGGCGAGGCCGGATGTGCGTGAAGCCGTTGTCGATGTGCCGGACCACATTGCGGAGACGGTCAAAGACGGCGATAGATTTATGATTTTCCTGCAGGCTGATCCGACTGTGCAGGCAGAAGGTCATGTGCGGGAAATTGCACCGCAGGCGGATAATGCCACGCGTTTGCGCCGTGTAAAAATCACGCTTGATGATGCACCGGAAGCTTTCCGTTTAGGCACAACAATCACAGCGCTGCGCAGTAATGGCGACCATCAGGAACAGATTGCTCTGCCGCTATCCGCTTTGCTGGAACTGGAGGGCAAGACCTATGTCTGGATCGCTGATCCGCAGAGCCAGACTGTGCGCCGTCAGGCCGTCGAAGTTGTCAGCCGCAGGGACGGGCAATTTATTGCCACAGGCGTGGAAGCCGGTCAGCGCATTGTCAGTGCAGGCGTGAACAGTTTGCAGGACGGCCAGAAGGTTAAGCTGCCGCAGGGAGAGGAATAATGAAGAAATTTAATCTCTCTGACTGGGCGCTTAATCACCGCTCGCTGGTCTGGTATTTCATGCTGGTCTTTCTGATTGCCGGTATTGCCGCCTATATCAATCTCGGGCGCGAGGAAGACCCGCAATTCACCATTAAAACCATGCTGATACAGGCCAACTGGCCGGGTGCATCGGTGGACGAGACGATCAATCAGGTGACTGACCGGATTGAGAAAAAACTGCAGGAACTCGACAGTCTCGATTTTACCAAATCGGTGACAACACCGGGTAAAGCGGTGATTTTTGTCAATTTGAAAGCGACGACCAAAGCGCGGGATGTGGAGAAAATCTGGCTCCAGACCCGCAATATGATTAATGATATCAAGGGGAATTTCCCTGAAGGCGTCTACGGGCCTTTTTACAATGACCGCTTCGGCGATGTGTTCGGTAATATTTACGCCTTCACGGCTGATGGTCTGAGCCACCGGCAATTGCGTGATTATGTAGAGACTGTGCGCACACAGGTTCTGCAATTGCCGAGTGCCGGTAAAGTTGATTTGATCGGCGCGCAGGATGAGGTGATTTATCTCGAATTTTCATCCCGTCAGATCGCGGCGCTGGGGCTGGATCAGCAAGCGATTTTAAAAAGCCTTCAGGATCAGAATGCGATTACCCCGTCCGGTGTAATTAATGCAGGGCCGGAACGCGTCTCTGTGCGGGTGAGCGGGCAGTTCACCTCTGAAGAAAGTCTGAAAGCCGTCAATCTGCGGGTGAATAACCGCTTCTTCCGCCTCAGCGATGTGGCGGAAATCAAGCGCGGCTATACCAATCCGCCGGAAAGTCTGTTTCGCGTGAATGGTGAACCGGCAATCGGGCTTGCCATTGGTATGAAGCCGAATGAGAACCTGCTGGACTTCGGCAAGGCGCTCAATGATTTGATGGCGCGCGTTGAAGGAGAACTGCCGGTGGGTATCAGCGTGCATCAGGTGGCCGATCAGCCGGATGTGGTGGATGAGGCTGTGTCCGGTTTCACCAAAGCCTTATTCGAGGCGGTGGTCATTGTTCTGGCTGTGAGCTTTATCAGCCTTGGCGTGCGAGCCGGTTTTGTGGTGTCGCTGTCCATTCCGCTGGTGCTGGCGATTACCTTCCTCACCATGCAATATATGGATATTTCCCTGCAGCGTGTGTCATTGGGGGCGCTGATTATAGCGCTCGGCCTGCTTGTGGATGATGCGATGATTGCCGTGGAGATGATGGTTGCACGGCTTGAGGCGGGTGATCCGATCAATAAAGCGGCGACTTATGTCTATTCTCACACCGCCTTTCCGATGCTGACCGGTACGCTGGTGACGATTGCCGGATTTATTCCGATCGGCCTGAACACCAGTCAGGCGGGTGAATATACTTATACTTTATTCGTTGTGATTGCGGTTTCGCTGGTCGTATCATGGGTGGTGGCTGTATTGTTTGCGCCGCTGCTTGGCGTGACGCTGTTGCCAAAAACGATGAAAAAACATGAGGAAAAGCCGCGCCGTGTCGGCAAGGCTTTTGCCGCGGCCTTGCTATGGTGCATGCGTCATCGCTGGACGACAATCTTTGCCACGGTTGTGCTGTTTCTGATTTCTCTCGGTGGTATGACACTGATTGAACGGCAGTTCTTCCCGTCTTCGGATCGGCCGGAACTGGTGATTGACTGGAAATTGCCGGAGAACAGTTCCATTGCCGAAACACAGGCGCAGATGCTGCGTTTTGAAGAGACGATGCTCAAAGGCAATGAGGATATAGACCACTGGAGCAGCTATATCGGGCAGGGCGCAGTGCGTTTCGTACTGACTTTCGATGTGCAGCCGGTCAATCCGTATTTCGGTCAGATGATTATTGTCGCCAAGGATGTGGAGGCGCGCGACCGTCTGAAGCAGAAATTCGATGCGGTGTTGCGTAAGGATTATATCGGCACCGATGCTTATGTGAAATTCCTTGAGCTGGGGCCGCCGGTTGGCCGCCCTGTTCAATATCGCGTCAGCGGGCCGGATATTCAGGCTGTTCGCGGCTATGCGCATCAGGTTTCCACTATCATGGCGCAGGATCAGCGTCTGGGTGTTGTGGCCTATGACTGGAACGAACCGGCACGTGTGGTGCGGGTTGACGTATTGCAGGATAAGGCGCGTAAACTCGGCGTTTCTTCCAAAGACATCTCGATGACGCTGAACAGTGTGGTTGGCGGTCTGGCGATCACACAGGTGCGCGATGCTACCTATCTGATTAATGTGGTGGTGCGGGCACAGGCGCAGGAGCGTGACCGGATTGAAACTCTGCGCAATCTGCAGATCGGTACCGGCAACGGGGATTCCATTCCGCTCGCCTCGATTGCCAATTTCCGTTACGAGATTGAGCAGCCGGTTGTCTGGCGCCGTGACCGCCTGCCGACGATCACAGTCTCTGCCGGTATTCTCGACAAGACCATGCCGGATACGGTGGTGGAACAGATGAAGGGGCAGGTTGATGCCTTCGCGCAGAAACTGCCGCTTGGTTATTCCGTGCATATTGCCGGTACTGTGGAAGAAAGCGCCAAAAGTCAGGGGCCGATTGCTGCCGTTGTGCCGCTGATGCTGTTCGTTATGGCGACGATTTTGATGCTGCAATTGCAG
>NZ_ANNO01000463.1:0-635 GCF_000409565.1 Pseudochrobactrum sp. AO18b | reverse complement strand
TCAGCGGCTGTTTCTAGTGGTGGCGGTTGCTCCGCTCGGTCTGATCGGTGTGGTGGCGGCCTTGCTGCCAAGCGGCAAGCCGCTGGGTTTCGTGGCCATTCTCGGTGTGCTGGCGCTGATCGGTATCCTGATCCGCAATTCGGTGATCCTGATCGTGCAGGTGGAGGATCATATCAAAGAGGGGATGCATCCGTGGGATTCTGTTTATCAGGCTTCCCAGCATCGTATGCGTCCGATTGCGCTGACCGCAGCGGCGGCCAGTCTGGCGCTGATCCCGATTTCCCGTGAAGTGTTCTGGGGGCCGATGGCCTATGCCATGATGGGCGGGATTATTGCCGGAACTGTTATTACATTGCTGTTCCTGCCTGCGCTTTATGTGGCATGGTTCCGTGTGAAAGAGCCTGAGCATCCGGAGCCGGAAGATAGCTCCGAGGTGCCACCGGCTGAACCGGTGTTAGTACAATAGCTCAAATGCTAGAGCGGTTTACGTCCAGATTGGATCATAGCGCTCTAGATTCTTTATTTGGTTGCATTATCACGGGCGTCAAGTTGATCCAACTTGACATAATCAAGAAGTCAAGTTGATCCAACTTGACTGTGAAATGCTCTAAAGGGCAGCTTTCTCAACAGAAGCT
>NZ_ANNO01000462.1:0-7173 GCF_000409565.1 Pseudochrobactrum sp. AO18b | reverse complement strand
GTTTTTTATTGAAAAATCAGTGTCAGATGCGGACGGCTTCCGGCGTAGTCTGCGGATTGTCTTCCGCCGGTTCGGAAACTGAAGCCGGAACTGAAAACTCCAGCAGCAACGGAAAATGATCTGAGCCGAGCGATTCACCGGTGCGGATATTATGCAGTGTCACAGTCTCATTGATGAGAATATGATCGATCGGCAAGCCGATCCAGTGGCGCAGACTATCCGGCAGGCGGGTTGTCAGCCATGTTGCACCTGCACCGGCAATGCGTTTGGTTTCGGTGAGCATTTCATATTGGCGCAGATTGTAACTCCACGGGGCAGCATTGAAATCACCGGCTATAATCACCGGAATACCGTGAGGATTGGCCATCGGCTCCAATGCAGGGCGCAGCATTTCAAACTGCTGTACCTGTTTAAACGGCCACGGCCAAGACTGATGCAGTGACGAGACAAGTACATTGGTGCCGCCAAGATTAACAAGAGCTGTGGCCAATACGCCGTCACCGGTGCAGACCGGAGAGCCGAAATCGGCAAAAGGTCGGCGCGAGAGAATACCGACGCCCCATCTTTTCGGCAATGTGCCGCATTGGTGGCGGTAAGGATAGCTGCCTTCCAGTATTTTAAGCCATGGCTGCCACAGCTCAGAACCTTCCTGATAGGTGATAATATCCGGCTTGTAGCGCGCCACAACTTGCAACAGGGCTTTCGGATCATCATTATTTTGCAGCAGATTAATCTGCATCAGCCGGTAGGTAACATTTCCGTCTTGTGCTGTTGCCGGTTGTGATGAGCCTGTCCAGTTCACGGTTGTTGAAAAAGCGCTGAGGCCGAGCAGTGTCACCATTGCCGCTTCACGGCGCAGACTGGTGAAAAGCAGAAAAATCCCGCCAAGAGCCATGATTGCTGCAATATGAGCGCGAAAATGCGCAAAACTGTCCAGCGCCGGATGCACACGGCCAAAGAAACCCAGCACCAGCGGAACCGAGAGCAGAACTAAGAAGATCAGCAATGCAAAGAGCAGGGGAGATGTGCGTTTTGAAACAGGAATTGGTTTTTCGCCGGACATAGAGACCACAGAGCAAGAGAAACAAGTATGACAGCACTGTTGGCTGTGAAAAGCAGCTTTATCAAGGCGCACTGCTCTGCAAATAGTCTTGCAGAGCAGTGTTGATTGAAGCATTTACTGGAATGCAGTCTCGAAGAAGCTGCGTAGTTTTCGTGAATGCAGCCGGTCTTGCGGCATGGCAGCGATTTTTTCCATGGCGCGGATGCCGATCTGCAAATGCTGGGCTACCTGTTTCTTGTAGAAGTCAGTCGCCATGCCCGGCAATTTCAGCTCGCCATGCAGCGGCTTGTCAGACACACAGAGCAAAGTACCGTATGGCACGCGGAAGCGGAAACCATTGGCCGCAATCGTGGCCGATTCCATATCCAGAGCCACAGCACGGGACTGAGAAAGCCTCTGAACTGGGCCGCGCTGGTCTCGCAATTCCCAGTTGCGGTTGTCAATCGTGGCAACGGTGCCGGTACGCATGATGCGTTTCAGCTCATAGCCCTCAAGGCCGGTGATTTCCTCAACCGCATCTTCCAGAGCCACCTGAATTTCGGCCAGAGCAGGGATCGGCACCCAGATCGGCAGATCATCATCAAGAACGTGATCCTCACGCACATAGGCATGGGCAAGTACATAATCGCCGAGCTGCTGGCTGTTGCGCAAACCGGCGCAGTGGCCAAGCATCAGCCATGCATGCGGGCGCAGTACAGCAATATGATCGGTAATGGTTTTGGCATTGGACGGGCCGACCCCGATATTGACCATTGTAATGCCCGAACCATCCGGCTTGACCAGATGATAGGCCGGCATTTGCGGCAGGCGCGCAGGCTCTGCCCCCTGTGAAGGCGAGCTGTTACCGGCAAAAGTGACAAGATTGCCCGGTTCAACAAATTTGGTGAAACCGCCGCCGCCCTCTGCCATTAATTTACGGGCATAGGTGCAGAACTCGTCCATATAGAACTGGTAGTTTGTGAAAAGCACATAGTTCTGGAAATGCGACGGGCTGGTCGCGGTGTAATGCGACAGGCGCTGCAAAGAATAATCCACGCGCTGACCGGTAAATGGTGCCAGCGGCATGATTTCCAAAGTCTGGAACTCGGTATCACCATTAGCAATACTGTCATCGGTATTGCCGAGATCCGGCACATCAAACATATCACGCAGAGGATATTTGAAAGCATCGGAGACGGAAGATTCCACATAGGTGCCTTCCAAAAAGGCAAAATGCAGCGGGATCGGCGTGGTGGATTCCTGAACAGTCACCGGAACACCGTGATTTTTAATCAGCAGACGGATTTGCTCCATCAGGTAACTGTCGAAAAGATCGGGACGGGTCAGCGTGGTGGCATATTCACCCGGTAGACTGACATGACCATAGGCCAGACGCGTATCCACATGGGCGAAACTGGCTGTTGAAAAGCAAAGCTCTGGGTAGAACGCGCGGAAACGCTGCGGTGCAACTTCGCCTTTGGCAACCTTATGAAAGGCATCGCGCAGAAAGGCAGTATTCCGGTCATAGAGAGCACGCAATGCGTCAACCGCAGCGCGGGCATCAGTAAATGATTGAGGAGCGACTGGCTCCGGTGTGGCTATGCCCGCAGAAATCAGATCTGAAACAGGATTGCCGGAAAAAGTGTCGATTCTTTTGCTCATGCGCTACTATAAGCCGGAATTCTTACAGTTTATATGGCAAGCTTTGCACTGCGCCTCCGGTTTTGCATAATGGTTAAACGGGGCATTATTTCTGCAAGCTGACCACAAGAACCAGACCGGTTGCGGTAACTTTTCCGCCGGTATTGGCGGCAATGCCGGTAAAAGCAGCAACCGGCGCTACAAAGAACAGGCTGAACACTGCAATGCGCATGGCGAGATAACATGTGTCGGTCAGAGTGCTGAGAAAATTCGCGGACATCATGGCAGCATCTCCTTGTCCTGTGATTTTGTGATTGTTGCTGCCTGTGCAGGGCGGGAGGTTTCTGTTTGCAGGAAAGAATATGACAATGCCTGAGCCATATGACCGGCGCGGTTTGCATGATTTTCATTCATCAGCAGCAGGCTGAGAAATACCGTGCCGAGTGTGAACAGGCTGATAATGGTAAACCGGTGATACAACATCGCTTGGCCCCCTTTTGGTCGAACATGTCGCTGCGGATATGATGATGTGCGACACGGTCTGGTCAGGAATGATCCTGTTATCCGTAATCTAACGGCGGCGGGCTGAACTCTTTCTGAGAGGGGCGTTCATCGGGCGTTCAAATTCATGAAATTGCATTAAGCATATATTTTTCAACGTGAAACGAAATTTGGTTTTATGGATTGCCTAATCTGTAGTCATGACTATATATTGTTTGCAACCGGACAATCACGCATATAATCATGATGTTTGTCCTTACCGGTTTCACCGGAGTATAATTTCTTAAACTGGAAACAGTTTAACTTGAAATTATGCTCTCATTTTAAAGTGTTGGAGCGCGTTTTGTACGCCGATGAGTGTACGGCGCTCTAGTCAGGAGCTGATCTCTATGAGTGCCGAGCCTAAAACCCAGACGAAGCCGATTGAACTTTATTACTGGCCGACACCGAACGGCTGGAAGATCAGCATCATGCTGGAGGAACTGGGGGTTCCTTATGAAGTGAAATATGTGAATATCGGTAAAGGCGATCAGTTCGAGCCGTCATTTCTGAAAATCGCACCGAATAACCGTATGCCAGCGATTATTGATCCGGAAGGGCCGGATGGCCAGCCGATTTCGGTTTTTGAATCCGGCGCTATTCTGCAATATCTGGGGCGTAAATTCGGTAAATTCTATCCGGCGGATGAACGCAAGCGCGTCGCCGTTGACGAATGGCTGATGTGGCAGATGGGCGGGCTTGGACCAATGTCCGGTCAGGCAGGACATTTCCGCGTCTATGCACCGGAAAAAGTCGAATATGGTATCAATCGCTATACGAATGAAGTGAACCGGCTCTACGGCGTATTGAATCGTCAGCTTGAAGGCCGTGATTATATTGCCGGCGATTATTCCATAGCCGATATGGCCTGTGTGGGCTGGATCAGCGCCTATAAAAACTACGATCAGAAACTGGAAGATTTCCCGAATCTGAAGCGCTGGTATGAGGCTGTCACAGCCCGTGCTGCGGTGCAGCGCGGTATGGAGTTGGGCAAAGCTGAACGCGAGAAAAGCAATCTTGCGACGGATAAATCAGCGCAGAGCGTTTTGTTCAATCAGAAAGCGCGCTGACTATAAAACAAAGCGTTGCGCGATCATCATCCGCAACGCTTTTTCATTTGTCTTACTGGCGTGCCAGTTTTTCGGTCTTGCAGATCAGCCCGCCTGCCACACAACCGGCCAGCGATAATGTGCTGCCGCTGACACTGGCTTTACCGGAATAGGTCTTGCCTTCGTCAAGCTTATTGACGGTGCCTTTATAGCTGCCGTCTTTACCGCTCATTTTACCGATGGATTTGCCTTTATACTCACCGTTGAGCACGGTGCCGCAATAATCCTCACCGCCGCAGCTTTTATATTCAATGATAGTGCCGGATGTGCGTTTCCACGTACCGACAATCGGTTCTGCTGCCAGAGCAGGGCCGAACGACAGTGTCAAGGCTGTCATTGCAAACAAGATTTTCTTCATCAGTTCCTCCCGAAGATGCGTAATATGTGATGGGCATATTATTTACGCTCACGTAAACGTAATCCAAAGAATGGCGCTTGAAAAGAGCCGATTTTGCATTGCGCAAATCTCACTTCTGTTCGGCATCGTAACGGGCTGATGTGATTATTGGTTAGCAGCAGGTTTAAATTATCCTGTGCTTAAAAGTCGTGATTTTTGCAGAAGTCCCGCAAAACCGGCAGAGTTATTCTTAATGAATTCTGATGTTTACCCATTGTTTGGATTTTGTTGATTGCCCGTTAAGGATGGTATTTAACGGCGGTTTCAACTCTTTCCGTCATCTTGTTCATAACAACAGCAGAGATCTGCACGGGCTTTCCGGCTCTAAGCAGACCGCAGTTTAACAGGACAGGATGAGAACAATGTTTGCACGTTTCAGCGCGAAGTCAGAGAATAATATCAATGCCATGCAGGCCGAAATGCTGTTTGAAACCGGCATGATGTATTATGCAGGGCGTGATTGCGTGGCAGACCGTATCGAAGCCTATAAATGGTTCAATATTGCAGCCATCCGTGGTGATGATCGTGCTCTGCCGATGCGCAGTAAATTGTCAGAAATGATGAGCAAGCCGGAGCTGGTGCGTGCCCTGCGTGAGGCGCGTGAATGGATGGCGCGTCACTGATCCCGCCATCCGGTTTCTTTTTAACTTGTGGCCAGATAACGGCCGGGCTTGTGGTTGATTGCAATAATAACATTCATGACCACAGCGCCGATCAGCGAAATTGCAACCTGTTGCGGGGACAGGTAAATCAGCGATACAGACATCAGAACCAGATCCAGAGTAAGCTGCGACCAGCCGGCGCGGATATTGTAATTATCCTGCAGATAGAGAGCCAGAATATTGATGCCGCCGACACCGGCACGGTGGCGGAACAGGGCAAGCACGCCCATTCCCATCAAAGTGCCGCCCATAAAAGCGGCAAAAACCGGTTGCAGGTTGGAGAAATCCACCCACATCGGGAACAGGCGGGTAAAGAGCGACATCAGCGCCACCGCTACAAAGGTGCGAATTGTAAACCGCCAGCCCATGCGCTTGATAGCCAGATAATAAAAAGGCAGGTTGATCAGGAAAAATACCAGAGCAAACTGCCAGTTGGTTGCATAATGCACGAGAAGAGCCACACCGGCTGTGCTGCCGGTCATTAGTTTGGCTTGCGCATAAAGGGTTAGTCCGAGGCTTACAAAGCTGGTGCCGATCAGCATCGCCACAACATCTTCATAGAAGCGGTGTCTCTCGGTCACAGATATTGGCGATAGAGTCGGAATCGCATCCGGAGTTGTGACTTCAGCCATGAAAAAAGACCCTGCAACATGCTGCTGCGGCGTAATTTAAACGTCGGACAGGATATTGTTTAAAAGAAAACTGAAAAGCAGCAGAACCTTCATTGATCTCTGCCACTGGCATTATTTAGCCGATAACCGGCGTAAAATCAGCGGTGAGAAAATTGTTATTTTTAACGTGGCAATAGCGATTTATGACCAAAATCCGGCTTTTTATATGCCAATAATTGCGCGAATATTTTGCTTGATGGCTGGTGTGGTGGTGAAGGGGAATATGTATAGGCCAAGTTAAAAAGGCTGATTTACAGCGTTTTACTGCCCTGAAATGCATCTGAGTTACAAAATATTGCACCTCAGGATATTATAAAAATGCTATGTTTGAGAGCTATAATATAAACAATCACAATGTTGTCTCACAGCGCGTCAACTCTTTTCAGAATTTGTGAAAAGGTTTTGCGTGCGGAATATTATACGATATTGACAGAAAAACGCTTTAGGCACAGTGTTTTAAAACCTAATCAGGAGAACAGAGATGAAAATTCAAACTCTCAGCCGCCTTGGCGGCGCAGCATTGCTGACAGGAATGGCCGTCTTTGTGCTGTCTTCACCGGCAAGTGCGCTGACAATGGCAGAATGCAGCACGAAATATCAGGCTGCAAAAGATGCCGGCACGCTCGGTACTATGAAATGGAATGATTTCCGTAAAGCACAGTGCGGTACTGACGCGGCTGCAACTCCGGCACCTGCGGCTCCGGCCAAACCGGCAACAACTGCTGCAAAGCCTGCCAAACAGGCGGCGCCTGCTGCTGACAGCACAGATGCTGCCAAAGGCCTGACAATGCAGCAATGCTCTGCAAAATATAAAGCAGCTCAGGAAACAGGTTTGGCGACCGATCTGAAATGGAATGCTTTCCGTAAAGTTGAATGTGGTCCGGGTGCTGATCCTGAAAAAGTAACATCCGTATCAACAAAAGAGCCGGCAGCTCCGACTGTTGCTGCGCCAAGCGGTGTTAAATTCCCGTCTGCGGTTTCAGCAAAATATGCGAATGAAACTGAAGGCAAGCAGCGTATGAAAACCTGTCTGGATCAGTATTACGCCAATAAGAGCGCGAATTCTCTGAATGGTCTGCGCTGGATCCAGAAGGGCGGCGGTTACTATAGC
>NZ_ANNO01000461.1:0-1021 GCF_000409565.1 Pseudochrobactrum sp. AO18b | reverse complement strand
GGGGGGGGGCCTTTTTGTAAAGATTGCATTTTGCTCTGATCTTATGCACCTGGCAAAACCTGCTTCAGGCTTTTTCAGTTTTCTTTGCGGGTTTGGATTTGGCTTTTACCGCGGCGGGTTTTGTTGCTTTTTTAACCGCGCGCTTTGGCGCTTCTGTCGCCGCTGCAGCTTTGCTCATCAGTTTCTTTGCCTGTGCAACCCAGTTTTCCCGTTCAGCACGTCCGGCAAAACCTGTGGTGCGGTTCAGCCATGTGATCTGATCCGCATTCAGATCGGTAAGCTGGTCATAATGAAAAATACCGGCATTATATAATTTAGCCTGAATTGCGTTACCTATACCGGTAATCTGGGTCAGATCATCAGCTTTGTCCTGTCGCGGTTTTCTCAGGCGCTCCGGTTCGGAAGGGGCTGGCGGTGCCGGCGTTTCTGCTGCCGGTGAGGGCGCTGCAACTGCTTCGGCAGGGTTTGTTACCGCAGCTTTAGACGCAATATGAACAACAGGGCTATGAGCAGGGCCGACCGGCTCCGCATCCGGTACAATCTTTTGCGTGGCTTTTGTGATTTCTGTTGCAGCCGGTGTTTTAATGACTGGCTGTGCCGCACGCTCTTGTTTGGATGGGCTTGCCTTCACCGGTGCTGCGGGAGCCGGTTTTTTCTCAGGCTCTTTGCTTTTGGGCGTCACTGCTGTTGCAGGCGGGATAATGCTTGCTGCCGGTTGCTTTGCCTTTGCCATCGTAAGCTTGCTGTAAATTAAGCCGAGGAGAAATACGATTACACCGATCAGGGCGATCCAGAGTAAAAAATCCATATAATTCTCCTTGTGAAACGTGTCGGGCAGGGCAGGTGAATGCGATGCATACTGACTCATCCTGATCAGCCTGCTGATTATCATTGGCTGTTTTAAAGCAGGGCAGAGGATAAGTGTGCTGTAAAATATAGCAGATCGCCGCCGACTGCAAAATGCCACGCATTATAAAGCGTGGGGATAAAGACCAGACATATAAATACCGCTTGTTATTTA
>NZ_ANNO01000460.1:0-303 GCF_000409565.1 Pseudochrobactrum sp. AO18b | reverse complement strand
CAGAAACCCCGACAGCGTGAGCTGCCGGGTCTCTGTAACCTTACGGTCTGTTCTAAGTCGTAAAACTTAGAAAGAACGCTGGAAGCGGATCATACCACCCCAAGCATCTTCGCCGCGAACAGCTGTAGCGTACTTGTCGGTGTCTTTCCACTTGGTGTAGGAAACTTCAGGAGTAATTGTGAAGCCTGGAACCAGCTGGTAAGCTACGTTTGCAGTATAAGCCTGTTTGCCGAAATCTTCGTAAGCAGCCTGCAGGTTGAAAGTAGCTTTGTCGGTTGCCTTGTACTTCAGACCACCCCAGAC
>NZ_ANNO01000459.1:0-658 GCF_000409565.1 Pseudochrobactrum sp. AO18b | reverse complement strand
CCCGCCTGCGGCGGTCATACATTTTTTGATAATCCTAAATAAATTATGCCGATCGAGGCGACAAATAATTTGAAATAGGATAACTTTCACGACGAAGCGAAAACGCATCGCTTTGGGGCTTAGAATCCCCTTACTTGCGGTTGGTGTTGGCCGTTACAGCACCGGACTCTTTGACTTTTATGGTCGGGGAGCTTGTAGCGTATGCAACAGGCTCAACGAGCTAAAGGCTATGAGGATCGTCAAGTACGGTATTCTAACTCCCCGATCACCAAGGGATCAATGAGCATGTTAGCGGGGGCGCACCGCTGAAGCTTGAGGGGAATGAAATTGACTTCTCAGCATGAGATTTATGCGATTACGCACCGCCAGCTTGGCGAATTTATTATTGAAATTTATCCCAATTTTTCGGACGCAATTAATGATTTTTGGGCGTTTGAGAACGAATTTAAACATTCAACAAATTTCAATGAAAGCCATGAGCTGACTTTGCATAATGCTTCAGCAAGTTTGCCGCAAAATTTAGTTTTTATTTCAGATAATGCCAAAAAAGCGTACTTGAAAACGGCTGAATATGAAAATCTGGTGAATGCAAAGCTGCTGCAAAAGCTGCATGTGAGCCAGAAATGTTGAATCCGGATTTCCGATAAATTGAAATATA
>NZ_ANNO01000458.1:0-3262 GCF_000409565.1 Pseudochrobactrum sp. AO18b | reverse complement strand
CGAACTCCACCGAACCCGCATAGCGGTTTCGTCCCTTCGGGTAACAATCCCTTACGGAAAAAATTCGGCCGGCTACGCAACTTTTTTATGAAGTGCCGCCATAGCTTCCCTTCTCAAACTCTCTTAAATGGATCTGTTTCACAGATTAAAGGCCAATATTTCATGACTGAATATGCTCCACTCATGCACAATTGCGCCCATTGCGGCACCGAAATGGAAAAGCAATATAGAACGTGTCGAAATTGTAAGTCAGTCTATAGTTTTATGCTTGGGCGATTTCTTATAATGGTTGTTATCGGTGGTATCTTTCTGATCAGCCCTTTCATTGCTTTTTGGCAAACATACCAAGCAGGTAAATTTGCCCTGACTGATATTCTGATTGTTCCTCTTTTATTCGCCGGTTCAATTTTTATTGCTTATAAAATGTTACGAAATTGCTTGCGCTTTGGCTGGCACAAACCAACTTCACCGTCAAAGCCTCTCAATCTTGAAAATCCTCATATGTAAGTAGGGGAACAAGGGGGCTTTGCCCCCTACCCCTCACAAGCAGGAAAATGGGGTTTCCCCGTGCTTCCGCATTCTCTTCAGCCGGCACGACCGGCTTTCGTTCTTTTGTGCAGCAACACCAGGCGCGTAAACGCTCTTGGTGTCCCTTCGGGCGGGTGATCCCCCTCCCCATTTTCCAACTTGCCACCCCTTACCCCCAGTCTCTCTTGCGACGCCGCAGGAGCAGAAACGGGGTTTCTGCCCTACGGGCAAAAAAGGGAAAAAAGAAATGGCAAAACTCACTAAAGCACAGTTGAAAGCTCACCGCGAAGCCGAAGCGATTTTGACAAAAGACCGCTTGAACGAAGATGAAAAATTATTCGTGCTGGATAACTGGCACGAAGGCGCAAATTTCACAAATGGCGCGTCTGGTGCGTTCTTTACTCCCGCAGACCTTGCAAGTGATTTTGCAATCGAAGCCGGTTCAGGCCGTATTATTGACTTGTGCGCAGGGATTGGAACTCTCAGCTATCATATCTATGACCGTCACCGTTATAACCCGCAACAAGTCGAAATTACGTGCGTAGAAATCAATCCGCGTTATGTTGAAATTGGTAAGAAAATTCTGCCTGAAGCCCGTTGGATTTGCGCAGACGTTTTTGATTGGCGCGAATGGTGGCTTAAAGACCTTAAAGGCGAATTGTTCGAGACAGCCGTTTCAAATCCCCCTTTTTCAAAGGTTCGCCGCTCAGGATCAGCCCCGCGCTATTCCGGTTCTGAATTTGAATTTCACGTCATTGATATAGCCGCAGAAATGGCAAAATACGGCACGTTTATTGTGCCGCAGCAATCAGCAAATTTCCGCTATTCCGGTGCGCATTATTTTGATTGGCGAAAGGAAGGCCGCGCCGTCGATTTTTGCAAAACGACCGGCTGGCAAATGAATGCTGGCATCGGAATAGATTGCTCTCTTTTCAAAGACCAATGGAAAGACACCACAATCATAACCGAGGTTGTGAATTTTGATTACGGCTTAGACCGTGAAGAACTCAAGGCCGAAATTCAAAACCGCGAGGCCATTTTAGCCAGTGTTCAGCCCTTCGCAGCCCAACAGCTAGCCCTCATTTAAGGAGCCTTCAAAATGGCAGCGTATGCAATCAGCCTTTTGAAAGGCTACCACATCACCGCAACCGAGAAGCGCCATATTTCCGAAGTGCTGGAAAGTGGCCAGAAATGCGGGGCAACAAGTAAAATGCGGCTCGAAATTTTGAGCCAGCATGATCAGATTTATGAAATCGCTATCCATACCCGCGAGCGCGATTCATTAAATCGCCTAGTGCCGCGCCGCAGTCTTGTAACCGTTAAGGCTGTGCCGCGCCCTGTAAAATAAAGATGAATTCAGTTAAGCGCGTTTTTCGCGCTTAACAAAAAGCCATAACAATCTTAGCCCGCATCGAGCGGGCTTCAATTGTACGGAAACCCCTAACCCGTTTCCGAACCATTCCCCGCCCGTTAACCTTGCCCCGCTTTGTCGGGGCAATCTTTTTTATGCTCATTGAAAATTGCGAATGTTCATTATATGTTCTTCTGATGCAATCTGAAGTAAGCACCATGATTTTAACACCAATCGCTAATCCCATTGACGGGAAAACCGTAAAACTATCGTCAATAGTTGTTCCAGCTGGCTTTCCCTCACCGGCCAGTGACGACCTTGAAGATGAAATTGACCCTATTGCTTGGATCGTGCGGCACCCAAGCGCTACATTTTGGTGGCGTGTTTCAGGGGATAGCCTCATTGATGAAGGCATTTATGATGGTGATATTATTGCCGTTGATCGTGCCGGTAAAGCGCGAGTAGGTCGTGTGGTTCTGGCCGTTGTGGACGGCTCAATTACCTTAAAAAAATTAGCCAAACGTGACGGGCAATATTGGCTCGACCCGAAATCTAAAGGCAATGGATTCCAGCCAATCCGTGTAAATGACCAAACCGAGATTTGGGGCGTAATAGCTGGCGTTGTGCGCCGTTATTCAGTGGAATAACAGCGATGGATAAACCCATCGCCCTCATTGACGGCAATAATTTTTATGTGTCTTGCGAGCGCGTTTTTCAACCGCATTTGCTCGGCAAGCCAGTTATCATCCTGTCAAACAATGATGGTTGTGCCGTTGCCCGTTCCGAAGAAGCCAAAGCCCTTGGTATCAAAATGGGCGCACCGCTCTTTAAAATCCGCGATCTGGTCAAAGAGCATGGCGTTAAAGTTTTATCGTCAAACTATACGCTTTACGGAGATATGAGCCGCCGTGTTGTCGATGCCGTTAGCCAGTTTTCGCCACACTATGAGATTTATTCCATTGATGAAAACTTTGTTGACCTATCGGGATTTGGTGAGCGGTATGAAGCCATTGCGGTTGAAATGCGTTCAACAGTTCGCCAGCTGACCGGCATTCCCAATTGTGTTGGCATCGGTAGCACAAAGACACTCGCCAAACTCGCCAATTTTGCCGCCAAAAAAAATCCAATTTTCGGCGGTGTCTGCGACTTTACAAAATCGGCTGTTTTGGCTTGGTGTCTCGACCGGATTCCGGTCGGGGAAGTGTGGGAAATTGGTCGCCAGACACAAATTAAACTGGCATCACAGGGAATAATGACCGCAGCCCAATTGCGCGACATGCCCCGCACTCTTGCCCGTCAACTCGGCACTGTTGTGCTAGAGCGCACAGTCGCCGAATTACAGGGCATTCGTTGCCTTGAAATTGAGGACGTGGCACCGCAGCG
>NZ_ANNO01000457.1:0-1175 GCF_000409565.1 Pseudochrobactrum sp. AO18b | reverse complement strand
GGCCGTTCCCCGTTCTGCAGGGCAGCCAATGCGCGATCTTGGGGCAGTCATGCAAGCGCTTACCGCCCACGCATCCCGCGCAGCTGAAAAGCTGCGGATGCACGGGCTTGTTGCTGGTCAGATAACCGCATTTTTTCACACAAATGCGTTTTCAAATACTGTCCCTCAACATTCGGTTTCGCGCACGATAAAGCTGAAGCCAATGACAAGTAATACCTTCGATCTTGTGCAGGCTGTTAGCCGGTGCGCTCATGCCGGTTGGCATCCAAAAGCGGAAGCGATCGGTTATGCTTATACAAAAGCTGGTGTGATGCTGGATGATCTTCTGAAGGCAGAGGACGCGCCCAAAATGCTCTTTGATGTAGAGCAGCCCCGCGATGCTCGCCTCATGGAAGCGATGGACGCAATTAATGACCGATACGGAAAGCGTAAAATTGTTATCGGTGCGCAAGGTTTTCAAAATAAGCACGAGGCAAAAGCAGATATGCGCTCACCGAGATTTACAACACGCTTTTCAGATTTGCCGGTGATACAATAACAGGCGCTCACAAAAATGAGAAAGTCTCGATATGTTTAAGAAAATTATGACAGGCGGTTATCCGTTAAACTGGCCGTTTATCATGGATAATGGAAGCGGCGAACCTACCGTAATAGCTTTTCTGGAAGATGCCGAAGGCGATATTCTCCAAATTCATTTTACACCTGAAAAAGATTTGGAAATTCAAACAGAAGATTTTGCTCACATATGTCTCATGGCAGAGCAGCTTAAACTTATGAATGCGATGCTTACAGAGGCAAATATTCTGTGGCGCAAATTAGATAAATATTGGCAAAACGATACTTGGCACGGTTGGGAAAATCTAGCAACGCAACCTGAAGTCACTGATCAAAACTGAAATCGTCTATCTTTTGTCTTATCAGATTATGCCGTTCCCCTTCGGGTCGGGCTTTATTCCGTTCGCCCTGGCACTGCGTTGCAGCGACTAGGGCGAACTCCACCGAACCCGCAAGCGGTTTCGTCCCTTCGGGTAACAATCCCTAACGCAAGAACTGCATGAACTGCCTGCGCCGTCACTACGGCACTATTTGATTTGCGCGTTCTGGCTTCGGCTTCAGCGCTTCGCGCTTTTGTTCATTTTTACAGATGAATAAAGGGGAACAAGGGGGCTTTGCCC
>NZ_ANNO01000456.1:0-273 GCF_000409565.1 Pseudochrobactrum sp. AO18b | reverse complement strand
CCAGAAGGACAAGTTACCTTCCGGCGGTGCAAAACGTACCGGTGCGCCGACAATATCAAGATTGTGGTGATCGCGTTCTTTCAGCAGTTCCAAGAGCCATTGCGGCTCTACCTGCTCGTCATCATCGGCGAATGTCAGCAGATCATAACCATGATCAACCGCATAATTGAGTACGTGATTTCGGGCGGATGCGATGCCTAAAACCGGCTCAACAGTATAGACGACTTCAGCAGGTGAAACTCTTGCCTTAAAGTCATTGATAATCGAGCAGAC
>NZ_ANNO01000455.1:0-493 GCF_000409565.1 Pseudochrobactrum sp. AO18b | reverse complement strand
GGGGTTTTTGTAAGAGATAAAATCTTAAACCAGATGTCTGAAAGCCTGAATGACTTCGTCATAAACAGGGCGCTTGAACGGAACGATCAGTTCCGGCAGCTCCATCATCGGTTTCCATGCCCACATATCAAATTCAGCATCATGTCCACCCGGTGGCGGGTTGATTGCAATCTCGCTTTCGTCGCCCTCAAAACGATAGGCAAACCAGCGCTGTGTCTGACCGCGATATTTGCCATTTAAGGCAATACCGATCAGATGTTCCGGCAGATCATAATTGATCCAGTCCGGCGCTTCGGCCAAAAGGCTGACGCTGCGCATACCTGTTTCTTCATAGAGCTCGCGCAGCGATGCCGTTGCCGGATCTTCACCGGCATCAATACCACCCTGCGGCATCTGCCAAAGCTGCGTTGCACCTTCCATCTCACCATTCGGCTCAATGATGCGGCGTCCAGCCCAGACTTTGCCTTCGCTGTTCAAAACCATAATGCCTACA
>NZ_ANNO01000454.1:0-16375 GCF_000409565.1 Pseudochrobactrum sp. AO18b | reverse complement strand
AAACGCGGGGACTGCCCCGCGTTTTTCTGAAGTGTACAAGCTTATTGTTTATCAGGCTTTGGCAGATCTTTCTTAGGATCCGGCGGGAATGCCGCATTGGCCATTTCACCGCGCAGCAGCTTCAGAGCCTCGCCCAGCTGAATGTCGTCCTTTGGCTCCAGCGGCACATAGGCCGAAGAACCTGAACCACTGTCATCTTCCTCAGCACCCTTGATATGGCCTTTCAGTCCGGCCTCACCTTTGGTTGTGACATCACGGCCTTTCAGCTCATCCGGCAGCGGCTGTTCCACCTTGATATCCGGTGTAATGCCCTTGCCCTGAATCGACTTGCCCGATGGTGTGTAATAGAGCGCTGTCGTCAGACGCAGCGAACCGTTTTCACCAAGCGGAATGATGGTCTGCACAGAACCCTTACCGAAAGACTGTGTCCCCAGAACCGTTGCACGACGGTGATCCTGCAAGGCACCGGCCACAATTTCAGACGCACTGGCCGAACCGCCATTGATCAGAACGATAACAGGTTTGCCTTTGGTCAGATCGCCTGCACGGGCATCAAAACGGGTAACATCCTGCGGGTCACGGCCACGGGTGGAAACAACCTCGCCCTTGTCAAGGAACGCATCCGATACAGACACAGCCTGATCGAGCAGACCACCCGGATTGAGACGCAGATCGAGCACATAGCCTTTGAGCTTGTTTTCAGGAATCTGTGACTGAATATCCTTGATCGCTTTTGTCAGATCGTCAGAGGTCTTCTCGGTGAAGGAAATCACACGCAGATAACCGACATCATTCTCAACGCGGTAACGAACAGCTTTGACCTTGATGATCGCGCGTTTGATCGACAGTTTGATCGGCTTGTCTGCACCCTGACGGATCAGGGTCAGTTCAATCGCCTCATCAACCGGCCCGCGCATCTTGTCAACAGCATCATTCAGCGACAAGCCGCGCACTTCCGCGCCATTGATCTGCGTGATCAGGTCACCGGCGAGAACGCCGGCTTTCGATGCCGGTGTGTCATCAATCGGTGCAATGACCTTAACCAGATCATTTTCCATAGTCACTTCGATACCAAGACCGCCGAACTCACCCTTGGTCTGCACGCGCATATCCTGCGCTGCTTCAGGGTTGAGATAGGAGGAATGCGGATCAAGCGAGGTCAGCATACCGTTGATGGCGGTTTCTATCAGCTTCTTATCTTCCGGCGGCGTCACATATTGCTGGCGCACACGTTCAAAAATATCGCCGAAAATTGCGAGTTCTTTATAGGTATCATTACTGGCAGCATTTGCACTTGAAGCCGGAGCCCCCTGCACAGCAACCATCGCCGAAGCCCCCATCAAGGCACCTGCGAAAAGAAGCGACAGTTTACGTATCATCTTGTGTCCTTCCGGAATGCCTGTCGGTCCACCACGGGGTCGGATCGACGGATTTCCCATCTTTTCGAAATTCTATGTAAAGCATCGGTGAAGAATTACCACTCCCCAGTGAAGCAACACTGGTTAAAAGCTTATCTCCCATGGTTCCGACCGGCTCACCCGCCAGCACAAACCGGCCCTGCGCAACATTGATTCTGCTTAATCCTGCCATCACGATATGATATCCGCTGCCAACATCAAGGATTAAGAGTTGTCCGTAGGAACGAAAGGGCCCCGCATAAAGTACAACGCCATCAGAAGGTGACGTAATCGTGGCGTTTTGCGGCGTTTGCAGCATTTCTCCTGCACGCGGGCGGCCAAAATCATCTTTCTGACCAAATTTTTGTACGATCTTACCGCTGGCCGGTAGCACAAGCTGCCCGCGCAGAGATGCAAAATTCGCACGGGACACCAGCGAATTCTCGCCGGACTGTGCTGCGCGCTCCTGCCCGTCGGCCAGTCGCTGCTGCTCGGCATCGCGTGCGGCATCGGCTGCCGTGCGGACTTTATCCATCCGCTCCTGCAACGAGGCAATCAGATCTTTCAGGCTGGTTGCTTTTTTCGCCAGTTCTGCGGCATGGGCACGTTCAGTCTGCAATTCTTCTTCAGACTGGCTGTAAAGCTTTTGCTTTTCTTCCAGCAGTAATTCCTGTTTCTGGCGCTCTTCAAGTTGCGCAGTGCGGCTGGCAATCAGCCGCTCCTGCTCGTCTTTGATCGAAGCCTGCAAGCGCTGCATCTCTTTCAGATCAGCCATCAGTTCCAGCGTCTGCGCCCGCATTTCCGGCACCACCGCACCGAGCAGCACGGCAGAACGCACAGAAGACAGCGCATCATCAGGGCGCACCAGAATAGCAGGCGGCGGGTTCAGTCCCATACGCTGCAAAGCTGCCAGTACTTCCGCCAGAACTTTACGGCGGGAACGCAAGGATAGCCGGATACCGTCTTCCTGCTCGCTGAGCGCAGTCAGTTTCTGCCCCGCGGCCTCAATATCTTCCGAGAGTTTCTTGTCTGTCTTGGCAGACTGGATCAATGCGGCAGTAATTGTTGCCTGATCTTTTTTCAGTTCTGAAACGCTTGTTTCCAGCTGCTGCAGTTTTTCTTTGGAAAGCGCAATCTCGCTGTTGATAGCATCCAGACTGCCCGAGACTTTTTGATGCTGTTCTTCCAGCGGCACCGGCGGAGGAGCGGATGGTGCTGCCTCCTGCGCAAGAGCCGGAACCGGCAACAGCAGCAACAAACCGGCAGAAAACACGCATCTGGCCTGTCCGGCACAAATGCGGCTCATCTTAAAAAGCCGGAAGGAAATGCTGCTGTTATTCATCAAAATTCGAATACTGATCCGTTGCGATCACTCAGTTATAGCGGTGAATCTATAACAAAGATTATCCGTGTCAAAATCCGTCTGTAAATGCTCTATTTATTTGTGATTACGCGTATCTTATCCAGAAACCGCTTCACATTTTTCGGGATACGCTCAAATTACACCCGATGATACGGATGTCCGGAAAGAATAGTCACCGCACGGTATAATTGCTCGGCAATCAGAATACGTGCCAGCTGATGCGGCCAAGTCATCTTGCCCATCGCCAGCACCAGATCTGCCCGCGCCCGCAATTGCGGATCATGACCGTCGGGCCCGCCGATCGCTAAAATCAGCTGCCTCTTGCCGCCGTCACGGATTTTTCCCATTTGCTCGGCAAAGGCTTCAGAACCAAGTTCTTTGCCGCGCTCATCCAGCAGGATCAGAGCTGCGCCATTATCCAGAGCTTCATAAACACGTGCAGCTTCATCGGCCTTACGCTGATCCGCATTGCCGCTCCTGCTTTCGGTAATCTCACTGACGCCGGTAAACTCAAATCCCAAGGCCGTTCCGGACTTGGCAAAACGGTCAAAATAACGCTCGACCAGTTCCCGCTCGGGACCGGCTTTCATTTTTCCAACCGCAAAAACTGTAACACGCATAATCAAAAAACCTCTGCCTGCCATAGCATGTCAGGCAGTTTGAGCAGCATGCCGTCACAATCCGGCATGCCTGATCTTACAAATCATCGTGCAAATTAATGCACTGACTTTTTACGCGGATTAAATTCATCCGCTTCCGGTGTGAGCCAGATTTTTTCGATATTATAGAACTCACGGACTTCCGGATGGAAAATGTGGATGATGATATCACCCGTATCGACCAGAACCCAGTCTGCTGCTTCAAGACCTTCGATCTGAACATCACGCACACCGATTTCTTTCAGCGCACGCAGCATATGATCGGCCACAGCACCGACATGGCGCTGGGAGCGACCGGAAGCGATCACCATATAATCGCCCAAAGCGGATTTACCGCGCAGATCAATGGAAATGATATCTTCTGCCTTGGAGTCATCAAGGCTTGCAAGCAGAACCTCTAAAGCATGAGACACAGTGGCTTCGCCGCTGACCTCAGCTGGTGAAGGCGTGGTAACACCCTTCTTTTCAATTGCTGTTCTCAATGAGTACCTTTCCGTAAAGAACAACGCCACACGGCAACTACTCCCCGTGTAACTATAAAAGTGGCAGAGTCCTGTGTCTGTTTCAAGACACAGGCTCATGGAAATTTGACAGGAAAAATAACCTGCTGATTTTGCGTCTTATTCTCTCATCTCTTGCCGGCGCAATTGCGTGGATGAAAGATCAGACTGCGGCCCGTGGATAAAAACCCACGCCGGAGCCGTCTGTGTTGCAAGTTTTGCAGCCTCTGTTTCAGGCAGGCGTGCCGCCTCAAATTGCTGCGCCATCACGGAATCTTCCGCCGCCATATTCGAACCCGGCCGGTTGATGACAGCAATCGGATAGGTACGGGCAATCTCATCCCATTCCTGCCAGTGATGGAAATTCATCAGATTATCCGCGCCCATAATCCAGACCAGATGCTTATCCGGATTGTGTTTGCGCACCAGCGCCAGCGTATCTGCCGTATAGCGCACCTGATAACTGGCTTCAAATGCCGTCACATGAATACGCTTATCAGTGATAAGCTCTTCACTCAGCGCAATGCGCCTGGACAGCGGCGCCAGTTCACTCACATCTTTCAGCGGATTGCCGGGTGTCACCACCCACCAGACCTGATCCAGCCCCAGCCGTTCCAGTGCCAATTCTGCCACCAGAACATGGCCTGCATGAGGCGGATTGAAAGAACCGCCGAACAGACCGATTTTAGCGCCAGCCGGTGCAACAGGCATGTGCAGATAGTCTTCAGCAACATCCTGAAACGCTTGCGGCACTGCGGTCTTGCCTGATTGATCTTTCACTGGTTTGGACATGCGTGTGTTTAAACCCGTGTCTGTCCGTTACCGCGCACGCGGTATTTAAACGAAGTGAGCTGTTCCACACCAACCGGTCCGCGCGCATGCATTTTACCGGTCGCGATACCGATTTCCGCGCCCATGCCAAACTCACCACCATCGGCAAATTGCGTTGAAGCATTGTGCAGCAAAATGGCTGAATCAATCTCGTTAAAGAACCGCTCAACCACCGCAGCATCTTCAGCAATCACGGATTCAGTATGATGGGATGAATAGCGGTTGATATGCGTCAGCGCACCATCAATTCCGTCAACCAGCGCCACGGAAATGATCGCATCCAAATATTCCGTTGACCAGTCTTCCGCAGTCGCCGGTTCAGCCTGAGAATATAGCGCGCATACTTCTGCATCACCACGGATCACACAACCTACTTTTGCCAGTTCATCCAATACCGGCACCAGATGCGTCTCAGCCACTTTGCGATCAACCAGCAAAGTCTCTGCTGCGCCACAAATACCAGTGCGGCGCATTTTGGCATTGAGAACGATCTTCTTTGCCATTTCCAGATCAGCGCTGGCATCAATATAAACATGGCACAGGCCTTCGAGATGCGCGAAAACCGGCACCCGCGCCTCTTCCTGCACACGGGCAACAAGGCTTTTGCCACCGCGTGGTACAATCACATCAATCGCACCGTTCAGACCTTTGAGCATTTCACCGACTGCAGCGCGGTCTGTCACCGGCACCATCTGAATGGCAGCTTCCGGCAGACCTGCGGCCTTCAAGCCTTCAGCCAATGCGGCATGAATTTCACGGGATGAATGGGCGGAATCCGAACCACCACGCAGGATCACCGCATTGCCGGCTTTCAGGCAGAGCGCACCGGCATCAGCTGTCACATTCGGACGGCTTTCATAAATCACGCCGATCACGCCAAGCGGCGTGCGTACGCGTTCAATATGCAGACCATTCGGGCGATCCCATTCGGTCATCACTTCACCGACCGGATCTCTCAGGGCTGCAATCGCGCGAATACCATCGGCCATTGCACGGATACGTGTTTCATCCAGTTTCAGTCGGTCAATGAAAGACGCAGCAGTGTCGGCAGCTTCCGCTGCTGCAACATCCAGCACATTGGCATTGAGGATCAGGTCTTTGCGACGCAGCAAGGCATCGGCCATAGCAATCAAAGCTGCATGTTTGCGCTCGGCACTGGCAATCGCCAGCGGGCCAGCCGCAGCACGCGCTTTGCGGCCAAGCTCTGCCATCAGTTCAGCAACTGCCAGAGTGTCCTGCTTATCCTGCATCGCACATTTCCCCCTCAGCACTCACAGCACCTTGCGCACGGCTGCCACGGATCACCAGATCATTTCGATGCACCATCGAAGAACGCGCGAAATAGCCGAGAATTTCCTCAATCTCACCGCTCTTATGACCGGCGATCTTCACGGCATCGACAGCATCATAACCAGCCAGACCACGGGCAACCTCACGGCCTTCCAAGTTGAGAATGGAAACCGTATCGCCGCGCTGGAAATCACCGCGTACTTCCCGCACACCGGCGGGCAAAAGAGACTTACCGGACTTCAGTGCCTTCAAAGCACCATCATCAATCACCAATTGCCCTGCTGCATCGAGATGACCGGAAATCCAGACTTTCCATGCATTAACCGGCGCATCGGAGGCTTTGAACAGGGTTGACCGGTCACCACGATCAATTGCCGCCAGCGGGTTCATCCGCGCACCGGAGGTGATAATCATCGCAGTTCCGGCCGCATTGGCAATCTTACCGGCATCCAGCTTGGTCTTCATACCACCACGCGACAATTCAGATGCGGCGGCACCAGCCATAGCTTCAATATCCGGCGTGATTGCTTCCACTACCGGCAGAAACTGCGCATTCGGATCTTTATGCGGCGGCGCGGTATAAAGGCCGTCAATATCAGACAGCAGAATGAGCAGATCCGCACCGATCATGGTAGCAACACGGGCAGCTAAGCGATCATTATCGCCATAACGGATTTCATTGGTCGCTACCGTATCATTCTCATTGATAACCGGCACGGCCTTGAGTTTCAGCAGCGTTTCAATCGTTGCGCGGGCATTAAGATAGCGGCGGCGCTCTTCCGTATCAGACAATGTGAGCAGCACCTGCCCTGCCATGATCTGATGGGCACCCAGCACATCAGCATAGGCTTTCGCCAATGCAATCTGCCCTGCTGCTGCTGATGCCTGACTTTCTTCAAGTTTCAACGTACCTGACGGTAGTCCCAGAACCGTGCGCCCCAATGCAACCGCACCGGATGACACCACCAGCACTTCAATGCCTTGCGCCTGCAAAGCCGCAATATCGGCAGCAAGACTTGTCAGCCAGTTCTGCTTCAGCCCCTGAGCACGATCAACCAGAAGCGCCGAGCCGATTTTGATAACAATACGACGATAATTCTTCAGCGCCCCGATCGTCATGATCTGCTCACTTACCTTTATAATCCGACTTGGCTTTAGCGTCCGCTTTCGCAGCTTCCTGATCCGCCTCTTCCGCACGGCTCTGATCAATAATACGTGCCAGTTTGCGTAGCGTTGTCTCAATACCTTCACGGCTCACAGCCGACAGCAACAACGGTTCACGACCACACGCTTTTTTCAACGCCTTCATTTTGTCTTTGCGCGCATCGGGATCAAGCGTATCTGCCTGTGACAATGCGACAATCTCAATCTTATCGGTCAGACCATGACCATAAGCTTCCAGCTCGCCGCGAATAACCTTATAGGCCTTCGCCACATCTTCTTCCTGTGCCGAAACCAGATGCAGCAGCACACGGGTGCGCTCCACATGACCGAGGAAACGGTCACCAAGACCAATGCCTTCGCTCGCACCTTCGATCAGACCCGGAATATCCGCGATCACAAATTCACGCGCATCCACACGGGCAACACCAAGATTCGGATGCAGCGTAGTGAAAGGATAGTCAGCGATCTTCGGCTTGGCAGCAGTCACACTGGCAAGAAAAGTCGATTTACCGGCATTTGGCAGACCAACGAGACCGGCATCCGCAATCAGCTTCAGGCGCAGCCACAAGGTGCGCTCAATACCTTCCAGACCCGGATTGGCACGACGCGGCGCCTGATTGGTCGAGGTTTTGAAATGCAGGTTACCGAAACCACCATTACCGCCTTTGGCAAGACGGTAGCGCTGTCCGACTGTGGTCAGATCGCAGATCAGCGTTTCATTGTCTTCTTCAAAAATCTGCGTGCCGACCGGCACTTTCAGAATAACGTCATCGCCTTTACCGCCGGTCATATTACGACCCATGCCGTGCATACCGGTTTTCGCCCGGAAATGCTGCTGATAACGATAATCGATCAGTGTATTCAGACCATCCACGACCACAGCCCAGACATCACCGCCGCGACCACCGTCGCCGCCGTCAGGACCACCGAATTCCAGAAACTTTTCGCGACGGAACGAAACCGCGCCAGCACCGCCATTTCCGGAGCGGATATAAATTTTTGTCTGGTCGAGGAACTTCATGTGCTTGCCTTTTCCGGCACAGGCCGGCTGTCGGATAGTCCGATATTAAGAGGTAATAAATTGCAGATATATGCGACCGCAATTTTAACTGAGATATTTAAACTGAGCCAATACAGCAAAAAACCGGACTTGAAAACCGCCGCCCGCTGCAGTTGCAAACTATAGTTTCAGTGCAGACGCACACAAAGTGAGCAGCGGCTTTTATCCTTATGTCGCAGTGCAGAGCATTATTGCCCTGCACCACGCAATTCCAGCCATTGCTGACGGGTCATGATATAGCACTCAACCGGCACATCTCCGTCAACAACAGAGTGACCAATGGCAGAGCCGGTATGTCTGAAACCGCATTTCTCAATCACACGCTTTGAGCCTTCATTGCGGCTTTGCGCACTGATATAAATCTGCTCCAGCGACAATTCACGGAACGACAAATCGATCAAAGCCGTTGCAGCTTCTGTGGCATAGCCTTTGCCCCAGTAAGGCTCACCCAGCCAATAGCCGATCTCATAACCGGGGCCATATTTATGATCGTGCAATGTAAGGCCGCCAATAAACTCGCCCGTATCGGCAAGTGTAATCGCATAAACAAATTGCCCGATCGCACCGGACGCTGCAAGCTTGATAAAATCAACCGCATGTTCGCGCGAATATGGATAAGGCAACCGCGCCAGCATACGCGCCACATTAATATTGTTTGCCAATGCAGCGATCGCATCAATATCTTCTTCATGCGGCGGGCGCAGCACAAGACGCTCTGTGAGCTGTACGGGGGAATCCCGCAAAGTCACTTTCGCACCATAGGCTCCTGTCAGCCCCGCACCTCTGAGGTCATCATC
Organism: Pseudochrobactrum sp. AO18b; assembly: GCF_000409565.1. NCBI lineage: Bacteria > Pseudomonadati > Pseudomonadota > Alphaproteobacteria > Hyphomicrobiales > Brucellaceae > Pseudochrobactrum > Pseudochrobactrum sp. AO18b. The sequence goes on along the minus strand of NZ_ANNO01000454.1, from coordinate 7,314 downwards.
CGTCGCCAGTGCAGCCTGTCTGCTTTCACTTCTTAATTCTGTTCCGCTCTGCAATTTTGTCATTGTTGCTTTCAGGCCTGCCGGCCATCCTCCGGGAAAAATAAAAGGGGAGACGGCTTCCCGTCTCCCCTTCAATATTTTGTCCGTAAAGCGGCTTCATATATCGGGTTCAACAGGAACACCGGTATATGAATGGAGCACCGGTTACTCCGCAGCTTCAGCCATCGGGTTCACGGATACAAAGGTTCGGCCGTTTGCTTTTGTCTTGAAAGACACAACGCCGTCAGCCTTTGCGAACAGGGTATGATCTTTACCCATGCCGACATTTGCACCCGGATGCCACTGAGTACCGCGCTGGCGAACAATGATGTTGCCTGCGATAACAGCTTCGCTACCGAATTTTTTCACGCCAAGGCGTTTCGACTCTGAATCGCGACCGTTACGCGATGAACCGCCAGCTTTCTTATGTGCCATCGGTATTCTCCTTTAATTCGTTGATTACTCAGCAGCTTCAGCTTTTGGCGCAGCCTTTTTCGGCGCGGCCTTTGCTTTAGCGGATGGCTTTGCGCCACCGGTGAGGATTTCCGAAATGCGGATTGTCGTCAGTTCCTGACGATGACCGCGTGTACGCTTGGAGTTCTGACGGCGACGCTTCTTGAACGCGATAACTTTTTTCGCACGGCCCTGTTCAACTACTTCCGCAGTTACAACAGCACCTTCAACGCGCGGAGCACCAACAGTGGCGTTTTCACCTTCGCCAACGATCAGAACTTCTGCAAATTCTACAACATCACCGGCTTCACCGGCAACTTTTTCAACTTTAAGCACATCATTGGCGGCAACGCGATACTGCTTACCACCTGTCTTAATGACTGCGAACATTTGTTTTCCTTTCGGGTCGTTCGTTTCCGGCTCTCCCGCAAGGCAGGGACCGTCTTCTTGTCAGTCGTGACAGTTTGATTATTTATCTTAGCAAAAACATCAGTTTAAGGTCTGATAAACACACAACAAAAGTCAAAGGGGATTCTCATCCTCCTGCGACGTGGCCGCATATAGTGGCAAAAACACCGCCGCGTCAAGGTTTTTCAGACCCTAAAGCACATTATCTGCGAAATTATGGTGGGTTCGGAACGATTAGGACTTGTCTAAATCCGCTGTCCGCGTTATGAGCGCGACACACATTCAGCAAATCGCATGATTTGATATGAAAACAGATTGTTTAGTCTGAAACTTTCATATGATGACACAGCGGAGAGGTGGCTGAGTGGTTGAAAGTACCGCACTCGAAATGCGGCGTGGGGGCAACTCCATCGTGGGTTCGAATCCCACCCTCTCCGCCAGTTATTTCTATTAAATCAATCACATAACAGGAATCACGCCTTACAGATCGTATTCTGTTACGTAGCCCCTTCTTGGTATCTTATCGAGGGCCACGCGAGAGGCACGGAGGCTACATATCGCCTGATTGAAAAAACTGCCGGACTTTCTTCATAAAAGATTTAAATTCTTTATTGCTCTTGCCCTGATATAGTGGAGAGGCTATCACGCCGTGAAGACAGTGATGGTCTCAAAAAGACAGGAAGCAAACCGGTGCAAGTCCAAATCCATCCAAACGTAATCACTTTCTAGTCGGGTGACTCGGATATTGGCTACGCTCTAATAACACCTCCAATTCCGCCTTCGGAAGCGCTGGCGAAAAATAATAGCCCTGAACGAGGTCGCAACCATGGGCTGTTACGAAATCTAATTGCTCCTTGGTCTCGACCCCTTCGACCACCACTTTAAAGAACATAGCCTTTGCGAGTTTGATAATCGCTGATACCAGGTTGCATTGCTTTGTATCATACGGGACGCCGACGATAAAACTGCGGTCAATCTTGATGTAGTCGCTCGGAATATCGCGCAGATAAGAGAGAGAGGAATAACCAGTGCCGAAATCGTCAATCGCTATACTGACGCCCATACCTTTCAAGTCAAGCAGAAAAGGCGTCACTTCCTTCTCTTGTTCAATGTAGGACGATTCCGTTATCTCGATCTCAAGTTGTTGGGCGGGGAAATCGGTTCTTTCCAGAATTTTGGTTAGGACGGATGCAAAGCGCCCGAATTTGAGTTGGCTTGCCGATACATTCACCGATATGATGATAGGTGTATACCCTTCTTCCAGCCATTGTCTTCCGTCCCGGCAGGCCCGTTCAAGGACATATTCCCCGAGCGTCTCGATGAGGCCAGTTGCTTCGGCCACGGGAATGAATTCGTCCGGTGACACAACGCCAAAATTCAAATCAGTCCAACGAACCAGAGCTTCAACACCACGCATCCGGTGGTTAACGGTGTCGAATTGCGGCTGATAGTGAATTTCCAATTCGTTGTTCGCGAGTGCATTTTTCAGCTTGAGGCCAAGCTCCATATTTCGCTGCCTCTCAGTTATCAGACCTTCCTCATAGATACCTATAGAACCTCTTCTTCTTCGCTTTGCAGCGTAAACGGCTGCATTCGCTTCCCAGAAGGCATTACTGCCTCCATTGCCGCACTGGTAACTCAGTCCGATTGTGGCGGTGATAAACAATTCCAGATTTTCATCGATCCGAATAGTTTGCTCAATAGAGTCCTGAATGCATCTCAAGATGGGATCGACAGAATTTCGATCTTTTGAGTGGACGATTAGTGCAAAAGCGTCAACACTTAAATTGAACAAGGCGTCGTTCGGTCCAAGCTTCGCCTTGCTGAAAGCGCAAAGCCGCTCTGCAATGACTTGAAGAACAGTATCACCAGCTTCGTGACCATAGCTGTCGTTGATATCTCTGAAGCGGTCGAGATCAATGATAATGAGCACATAGGGCCTCCGCATACGATTCCGTAACTGCTGGTTGAGGGAATAGCGATTAGGAAGTCCCGTTAATTGGTCATGCGAAACAAGATACTCCAACTTGTCCCGCGTATCCTTCTGCTCGGTAATGTCGACCAAGGAATAGACATAAACCCCGCTGTTTAGTGCATCGGCATCAACCGGCGTAATCGACAGAATTCCAGTATGTTGCTTTTCTTGCCCAAAGACCACCTCCTGTCGCCAGCGATCTCTAGTATTTTGTGGCCAAACTGGGGAACCGCTCGCGCACCAGAACATATTCTTCAAATCAGCGGCTTCCGCAGTCTGTGATTCAATACCAAGCATGTTCTCGAACGCCGCATTTGCCTTAAGCACCATGCCGGAGTTATCGACGATGGCAAGGCCTTCCGTGGAGTTTGTAAAAACAATATCGCCACGCTGCGCATCTCGGTCTTTGGCCGCCATCTCCTTGATAAGATCGGCACTGCTGGAGGTCAAAAGACGCCAGTGGAATGTGTCGCTCTGGAGATAATCTGCGAATGCCTGCCGTTGCCAGAGCATGAATAGACCGAGCGGGATACTGAACGCGACCGCCATGAAAACCTTGCCAGGAATGCCGCCAAAAATAATAGGCACGATTTCGGCACCGAAACCGAAGGCAAGAAACAAAAAGATTACACCATCAAGAACTAAGACAAAAACAAACGCAAGAATATAAAACCCAAGAGTTGCTAACCGGTGTTTGACTTTAGTTTTTATAAATTCAAAAAAAAGAAATAACAAAAAAAGCTCAACAATAATTAGCGTCCCGCCAACGATTATTACATAAATTGAGGAAGAGAACATTCCTGACGGAACGCTATGTGCATTAATGACGTCCTCTTGTTCCAGGATGGAGCGAGTTAAGAATGATAGTGTGATCTTAAAGATATTGACGAGGATCACGAGCCTTACAAGATGCCTTAGGATGAAAGCGTTTCGCTCGACCCAAACAAACATCACAGCAGTCATCATGAAGGCCCCGTAACACAGGCTGCCTCCTGAAACGAGCACGCCCTCGATGACCTTTACGGAGTAAACACTCCCCATGAAACCGCCGATGAGCAGGGTCATCGCCAGATAAACATAAAAATGGATCTGTCGTATCGGCGCGGGAAGTGTCGTGAAATATAGCGGTAATATCGAGAGCGCCGCTATTTGAAAAGCGAGTAAGACAAACATTGGCATGTTATCGAGGTTAATCATCATGCGCGAATGCCCTCTTCTGGAATGGACTTGCACTTGTTGTGTTCCAGTTAAATGCTCATGTTATGCGACTTTTTTCTTGAACACCACAGATGCTTGCCAACCAAGCGTAGAATATCTTCAGCATTATAAAAGCCGTTTATATATTCAAAGGAGACATCTTCTTTCTGGGAAGGTCAATCCAAAATCAGCGCGAAGGTTCGCTCAAGCTGCCAGGAAATTGACAAAAACATGCAAGATTGATTCCTTTATACAGTTTCGAATTGGGGGCATCTGTATCAGGATCCCGAGAATGATCGCCCAATGGCCGTCAAACAAGATCGCCTCAGACATCGGTCTGTTTATCCGAGCTCCACGAGTGGAGGTTCACAGACGTGGCATGAAACCGCGCTGCAAATTTTTCGATACCAAAACAGACGCTGAGAAATGGGCGCGTGAACTAGAGAGTCAGGTCGACAAGTTTGGCGCAGCACCCGATACACGCATCCTTGAAACAACCACGCTCAGCGAACTCCTGGAGCGATACAAAACCGAAGTATCGCCAACCAATAGACTGAAAAAAGGCTAAGTGAATAAGATAGATAGCATTATTGCGATACCAATAATGTAAGGATAAGCTTAAAGTTCAATTTACTGGCAAGGATCAGCACTATGCCTCGAACCAAGCTTACACAAACAGCCCCCCTCACCCGGCGAAGTTTTTTATTAGCCACGTCAGCAGTTTCAGTTCTCTCACTAGCTCCATTGACAGCATGGGCTTTATCGCCAAGCTTTGATGTGGAAGCTTTCATTGCGCTATCAGAAAAACAGGTAGGATCAACAGACCTGCCCAAAGACATCGCAACAGCGATGCTGAAAGCCTATTCAGGGCTTGGCAAAGAAAATGCTCTTGCCGCTTTGGCCGCAGGAAAAAAGGATCCAGATCTGACCAATTCACTCGTGACCGCCTGGTATACTGGAGAGTCACCGGATCCCAACGATCTGCTGGTTCTAGACTATACGGAAGCGCTGATCTGGCAGGCGATGGATTACACCAAACCGATGGGATATTGCGGTGGTGCTGTAGGCTATTGGGCTGATCCGCCCGAAGCGTGATCGCAGCTGTTCTTACCCAAAATCTGCATCTCAGAAGCAAGGAACTTGCCAATGTCACAAGATATTTCGGTTGATATTTTGATTATAGGCACTGGTATTGCCGGTGCTCTTGCCGGAGCGAAACTAGCACAAAAAGGTCTCAAGGTTGCCTTTCTGGAAAGCGGCAAGCGAATTGATCGCTCAGATGCAGTGCAAACTTTCTGGAATGCCACCATCAAGGTTCCGGAATCCGCCTATCCAAACGACCTGACAGCCCCGCATCCGCTAACTCACAGGATCGGTGATTATTATCAGCAGATAGGGCCAGAAGATTTCAAATCAACCTATATCAAAGTGGTTGGTGGCACGACTTGGCATTGGCTGGGCACTACCTTACGCAATGTGCCAGCTGATTTTAAGCTCAACACTCTTTATGGCCATGCGGTAGATTGGCCGCTCGATTATGCGTCGCTCGAGCCATTTTATCTGGCCGCCGAGCAAGAAATCGGCGTTTCTGGTGATAGCGATGATGATCTTGGATCACCAAGATCAGGCGCTTTTCCGATGCCGATGATCCCGCAAACCTATCTTGACAAGCAATTTGCTAAAGCTTTGGAAGAGTCGCAGTATCACGTCCGCCCCACCCCGCAAGGACGCAATTCGGTGACAAGGGACGACCGTCCAGAATGCTGTGGTAATGGCTCATGCATTCCGGTCTGTCCGATTCAAGCAAAATACGACGCAACAGTCCATCTAGATCAAGCCGAGGCGGCAGGCGCTGTGATATATGATCAAACCACCGCAACGCGATTGAATCTCGGGGCCGACGGTCAGATTGCTTCCGTCGACTTCCGCCGCGCCGATGGCAGCACCGGCACGGTGAAAGGCAAAGTGGTGGTGGTCGCCGCCCATGCGATCGAAACACCGCGCTTGTTGTTGAACTCAGCGCAGGAAGGTGCCGCGAACGGCATTGCCAACAGCTCCGATCAGGTTGGCCGTAATCTGATGGACCACCCCAGCAAATTGAGCTGGGCCGAGACACCTGAGCCGGTCTGGCCTTACCGCGGACCGCTTTCGACTTCGGGGATTGAGAACCTTCGTGATGGCGATTTTCGCAAAATTCGCGCGGCTTTCCGCATAGAGATTGGCAATGATGGTCACAATTGGCCAACCGGTGCACCATTGTCCACCGCAACCGATCTGGTGAAACAAGGTTTGCGCGGAGCCGAACTGGACGCAGCAATCAAGAAGACAACTTCGCGGCATATTCGCCTTACTTCGCTGGTCGAGCAATCACCGGAAGCCACCAACCGCGTCACCCTCGATCCGAACAAGCGCGATGCCAATGGCATGCCTTTGCCCCGCATTCATTACGATTACTCCGATTATACTCGTGCTGGGTTAGACGCTGCTGAAGAAGCACATAATGAAGTGTTCGCCGCATTGGGAGCGACCAACGTAAATCATGCCAAGGACATCAAGGGGGCAGGTCATATCATTGGGACAGTGCGCATGGGAACGGATGCTTCAAACGCAGTTGTTGACTGTGATCTACGCAGTTTTAACCATCGTAATTTGTTTCTATTAGGCTCCGGAACATTCCCAACTTCGGCTACGGCAAATCCAACCCTCACCATTGCAGCACTATCTCTACGGGCAGTTGATGCCATTGCCGCAACGGTGAAATAGCCGTCACTATCACAGAGTGCCGGGATAATCCTTGGCTCACCCTCCGGGGCATCCTACGCATAATCTTCAATACCAGTTGGAGATTACGTAATGGCAACCATCCGGAAACTCAGAGGACGCTGGCAAGCACAAGTTCGCAGACGAGGCATGAAGCCACGCTGCAAATCGTTCAATAGCAAGACCGAAGCCGAGAAGTGGGCGCGCGAGCTAGAAAGTCAGGTCGATAAGTTCGGCGCTGCTCCAGACACACGCATTCTCGAAAGCACTACGCTCGGCGAATTAATGAAGCGATACGCTGAAGAAGTATCGCCGTCAAAGCGTGGTGCTACTCAGGAGATACAGCGTCTTGGCGTGCTTCTGCGTCACGATCTCGCTTACCGGACGCTTATAGGCTTTGAATAGCCCCGAGTTTATTAGACACTCTTCGTCTTCAGTTTGTGGTTCTGTTCAAAGTGTGCTGGTGACAGCATACCATTTCT
>NZ_ANNO01000453.1:0-820 GCF_000409565.1 Pseudochrobactrum sp. AO18b | reverse complement strand
CTTCGACAGCGCTGCGGCGGTTTTGTGATAGGCGACCGCATCCTCGCCTTCGGCCGGGTAGAAGAAGGGGGTGTCCATCGGGCCGGGACCGATCGCCGTCACGGAGATACCGCGATCGCCGAACTCCTTGGAGGCCGCACGCGTGAAATGTTCGACCGGCGCTTTGGTACCAGCATAGCTGGAATAGAAAGGCGTATAGGCGCCGAGCAGTGACGTCACCAACGTGCAGATCTTGCCGTTGTCGTTGAGGTGCTTGCCAGCCTCTTTGAGGAAGAAGAAGGCAGACTTGGCGTTGACCGCACTCATTTCGTCGTATTCGGCTTCCGAGATTTCGACGATCGGCTTCTTCAGCACTTTGCCAACGGTGTTGATGGCAATGTCAGGCTTACCCACAGCGGCGACTGCGTCAGCGAAGAGCTTTTCCACTGCGCCGGCTGTCGTGAGATCAGCCTGGATTGCGATTGCCTCGGCACCGGCTGCCTTGACAGCAGCAACCGTTGCGTCGGCATCTGGCTTGGTTGCTGCGCTGTTGTAGTGGATCACCACGGCCTTCGCACCCTGTTCGGCGAGATCGCGAGCGACGAGCCCGCCGAGATTCTTCGCTCCTCCGGCGATGATAATGGTTTTACCCTTGATGCTGTGATCGGTCATAGGTCCATCTCCTTTGCCAATATGGCGACCGCAACGGCGGGCGCTTTCGTAGAAGGAAAATAATGACTATCATTGCATGATAAAGACGATGATTCTGACATCACTTGTCAGAGAATCCGTCTAATGGAGGTCCTTCCCGCTTGGATCGTATTGATCTGTTCCGTATTTT
>NZ_ANNO01000452.1:0-1534 GCF_000409565.1 Pseudochrobactrum sp. AO18b | reverse complement strand
CTGGAGGGACGTGTAGGTGCGCGGTTGCTCCACCGCACTACACGTCGCGTCTCACCGACCCAGGACGGCGCAGCTTTTTACGAGCGTTGCCTGCGAGTCATTGCCGAAGTCGAGGATACGGAAAACCTGTTCCGGCAGACCGCAGCTCAACCGTCGGGCAGACTGAAGATCGACGTTCCTGGTCGTATTGGGCGGCTCATTATTGCGCCGGCACTTCCTCAATTCCTAGAACGTTTCCCTCAAATCGATATCGATCTCGGCGTCTCCGACCGCGCAGTAAATCTCATAGAAGACAGTGTAGATTGCGTGCTGCGCGTCGGGCCTTTAATTGACTCAGGCCTGATAGCGCGACCTATCGGCAAACTGGCGCTGATCAATGTCGCAAGCCCCGCCTATCTGAAACGACATGGCGCTCCTAAAAGCCCCAGTGATCTCAGCTCCCACTGGGCCGTCAACTATGCTTCCCCCTCCACTGGCCGGGTCGACGACTGGGAATGGATCGAGGATGGCAATCTACGAACAAAACAGATGCGAAGCCGCATTACCGTCAATAGCGCGGAAGCATATATCGCCTGCTGTCTGGCGGGGCTCGGCTTGATCCAGATACCTGCCTACGATGTCAGACCACATCTGGATGCAGGAGAACTGGTTGAGGTTATGGTAAACCATCGCACGGAGCCTATGCTTATGACGCTGCTTTACCCGCATCGCCAACATTTCTCGCGGCGATTGCAAGTCTTCGCCGATTGGCTTGAAGCATTACTAAAGAAAGATGTTCTATGATTTCCGAGAGAGGCGACCGAGATGAATATCAGCAGCCGCCATTGCAAATTTTCTAGCTCTATGGCATTTATTTCTTCTGTACGTTCGAAAGCGGACCAACAGCTTCGGGCTTCAATTCGGACTTGGGAACTCAAGCAGCGCGGTTTCCTGGCCGGCAAACATAGTTTGTTTGGTCTGTTAATTCACCACTGAATGCTGTGCGCGAGCGCTATGCCGAGTCGGTGGAGGGTTTATCTGACCGATAGGTGCGACTGCTCGACCAGCCGGATGAGATCAAGCTTTTCGGTGGTTGGATATCGAATTCCTCGTCCCCCCAGCCGCGATCATGTTTTTTGAGCTGGCGATTTTCCAGGGTACGATCAGTCAGCGCATCTTTCAGGTCGCGGTTTTCACGGCATAGCGCCTTGACCTCGTCACTGGTCGCTGAGTGAGCAGACCGCTTGCAAGCCATTTCTTCCCCTTTTCGATGAATTCCTTTGACCAGTTATAGAGCTCTTGGCGATCCCCTCACGACGGCGAATCGTAGCGATGCTGTTTTCGCCACGCAACCCTTCCAGTATGATGAATTTTGTCTTCCGTAGAATGGTGCTTGCGCGTCGCGCGGCGGATGTCCTTGAACCTCTTCTCTATTAAACCAAACCTGTCTCAAACAGGGGGTTGTCTACCCCTGTTGATTGCCGCTAAGAACTGCCCCGGTTTTTCCACCGAGAATTGACCCGCCTTTTAATTAATGTTCGGGTTTTTATTCACG
>NZ_ANNO01000451.1:0-832 GCF_000409565.1 Pseudochrobactrum sp. AO18b | reverse complement strand
TAAAAACGGAAGAAAAAAAAACCGACAATAAACAATAATGCATAACAGTCATGCAGCATTGCAAGGCAGAGTGAAACCGCTATGCGCAGCACGCACGAAAGAACTGTAGCAGCGACAACATTCTGTGGCGGCGCGATGAAAACCAGTGCCGGTTAAGCCGACTCAGTTTGCAGTAATTTTGTCCGGCTTCATGGGATTATTGAGACTACAAATCGTACTGAAATCTCATATTTATCGAAACATTCAGCAATTATTGAAATTACAGATACTTCAAAAAATACAGTATAAAGGTAAAATTTATAAAAATCATAGAGTTAAAATCAATATTTATAAAATTACACGTCGATAAATATCAGATTTTTAAAACCAGCAGCAACAGAAAACAGCTAATACCATCATTTTCGTGCAATTCAAATCTTTTTATATTCAGTATTGCAGTATTTCTCATTCAGATCATAATAAATCCATTAAGAAGATATCGGAGGAGACCCGCAATGTATGATGGTGTACCCGCTCAATGGCAAAAGCCTGCCGATCAGATGAGAAACCGCACCGATGATGCGGCCTATGTATTTCTGGGAATTTTTCTAGCCGGTCTGGCTGTCCCGGCTGCATTTCTTATCTGGGCAATTGCGACAAGCCTGACATCAGTCTTCGGCTGAAACAGCAGAAAAGGAGCCCTCCGGCACCCGAAATCCAATCCTGCATTTTCCGGCAGTCATATCTGTATAAGAACAGCTAAAAAAGATGCGCTTTGTGCCCCTTGCCTCAACCGATGCAATTGTGCGGCATTGAAAGCCGAAGCTGACCGGAAAAGACTGAAACGGCCCAA
>NZ_ANNO01000450.1:0-929 GCF_000409565.1 Pseudochrobactrum sp. AO18b | reverse complement strand
TTAAACTGACCGGCTTTTTCTTTACCCGCCATGTGTGGGAGCCGCGCGGGCAGCAACAGCCGGAGTCGCGCTCCGGCTTTATTTCTGCTTTAAATCGGGCCGCTTAATCAGGCTGCTGCGAGTACAGGGCGTTGTACTGCTGTTTCACGGATCGGCAGATGGATAAGCGCCGCAAACAATCCGAGAATAATGCTCAGCCACCACACCGCATCATAGCTGTTGTAAATCTGGTAGAGCGTGCCGCCCAGCCAGACACCAATGAATGAGCCAATCTGGTGCGAGAAGAACACCATGCCGCCCAGCAGGCCGAGATGGCGTGTGCCGAACATGGTGGCGACAAGACCATTGGTCGGCGGTACGGTTGAGAGCCAGAGCAGCCCCATAATGGCCGAGAAGATCAGCACACTGGTGCCGGACTGCGGCAGCAGGATAAAACCGGCGACGAGTATTGAGCGCAACAGATAGATCAGCGCCAGCATTTTCGGTTTGGAATGGGTCTGGCCGAGGAAACCTGCACCAAGTGATCCGATAATGTTGAAGAAACCGATCAGCGCGAGCCCCCAGACCGCATAATGCTTATCCACGCCGATATCGGAAATATAGGCCGGAAAATGCGTGGTGATGAAAGCCACCTGAAAGCCGCAAACAAAGAAACCAGCTGTCAGAAACAGATAGCTTTTGTGGCTCAATGCTTCTTTGAGCGCCTCGGCAACAGTTTGCTTGGCACTCGTGTCCGGCATCCGTGCATTGGAGGCATTGCCGCGTAGCGGAATGGCCAGCAGCGGTACCAGCAGCATGGCAACGCCAAGCCAGACCAGCGCATCTGACCAGCCGAAGCGTTCAATCAGACCCAGAGAAATCGGTGCAAAAGCGAACATACCCGCAGAACCGGCAGCCGTGCCCAGACCAAAGACCAAACTGCGCTGTTG
>NZ_ANNO01000449.1:0-28038 GCF_000409565.1 Pseudochrobactrum sp. AO18b | reverse complement strand
TGGCGGGCAAAGGCCGAGAGAATAATCCCGTAAGAACCGGCGGCAACACCAAGGCCAACCAGCACACCACCGCCGATATGCAGGGCAATCGGGGCATCCGCATGTGCCATTAATAGCAGGCCGGAAGCATAGAAAATGCCGGACATCAGCAGCACGCGCCATGAACCGTATTTATCGGCAATCATCCCGAAGATTGGCTGACCGGCACCCCAGAACAGGTTCTGCAATGCCATAGCCAGACCATAGGTGCTGCGATCCCAACCCTTGTCACCGATGATCGGCAGCTGGAAAAAACCCATGGCCGAGCGCGGGCCAAAGGTCAGAAAGGTGATGAGACAACCGGCGATAATGATCAGCCAGGGCATGGAAGGGCTTCGATAGTCTTGCGAGCGAGTGGACATGCTGTGCGTTCTTTCAGCGGAGATGCCGGTAAATCTATTGTGTAATAGTGATTACAATATTTTTTTTGCGCTTGAAAGAGGTTTGAGTGAGAATGCTTCATCCGCTTGTCTTATTAATTGATTTTGCTGTGTTTTCAAAATTTCTGGTGATTGGGTTTTGCGCTGTCCGAATAAGTTGATGATTAATTTTACTCACTTTGAGCAAAATAATTTCTTGTCATGAAACTGTAATGGGCATAAAGATTCGCGCCACGGTATTGAGCAGTTTCAGGAAAAGTGTTTACGCCTTCGCGGGGAAATCAATTCGCCGGATTGATTTCTAATCCCGCTTCGATCCGTCCGAAACTGCGTCATAGGAAATGACCGTCTTTTTCTTTCTGATTATTATGCTCTAATTGAGTATAAATATCAAAGAGACGGTTAAGGGGAAAAGGAGAGGGCAGCTTTAGTGCTGCTTTATGAGGCAGATTATGACGATAGCCACCACAAAAGAGAACCTGAATAAAGGTGAAATCCGCAGCGCAGCAGAACGTTTTGGCGTTTTGGAAATGCCGTCTCTGGACTATACACCGGAGATCGCTGCAGAAACCGAGCATCTCTATCAGCGCGTGGCGCATCATATTCCGCGCATCGAATGGCCTGCTTATGCGCCTTATGTGGCGGCGATCAACCGTATCAAAAAACAGCGTAACGCCGTTATCCTTGCCCATAATTATCAGACACCGGAAATCTTCCATTGTGTGGCGGATATTGTCGGCGACAGCTTGCAGCTGGCGCGCGAGGCTGCCCGTGTCGATGCTGATATTATCGTGCAATGCGGCGTGCATTTCATGGCGGAAACCTCAAAATTGCTCAGCCCTGAAAAGACCGTTCTGATACCGGATATGAAGGCAGGCTGTTCGCTGGCAGAATCCATCACCGGTGCCGATGTGCGTCTGCTGCGCGAGACCTATCCGGGTGTGCCGATTGTCACCTATGTCAACACTTCTGCTGATGTGAAGGCCGAGAGCGATATTTGCTGCACCTCTGCCAATGCTGTGCAGGTGGTGGAGAGCTTCGGCGTTGATCGCGTACTCTGCATTCCGGATGAGTTTCTGGCGCAGAATGTGGCGGCACAGACTTCCGTGAAAGTGCTGACATGGAAGGGGCGCTGCGAAGTGCATGAGCGCTTTACGGCAGAGGAGCTGCTGGCGTACCGCGCTGCTGATCCGTCGGTGCAGATTGTCGCCCATCCGGAGTGCCCGCCGGAAGTGGTGGCCGTGGCTGATTTCGCCGGTTCCACCAAAGGCATGATTGACTATGTGCGCGATAATCGTCCGGCCAAGGTTATGCTGGTAACCGAATGCTCGATGGCCTCCAATATTGCAGCGGAAGTGCCGGAAGTGGAATTCGTTAAACCGTGCAATCTTTGTCCGCATATGAAACGCATTACTCTACCGAAAATTCTCGACACGCTGGTGAATATGAGCGGCGAGGTTTTTGTTGACGCAACAATGGCTGTCAAAGCACGGCAGGCTGTTGAACGTATGATTAATCTGAAAAACTGACGGCGTGGTGATGAGCACGAAACCCAATCAGATTATACCCAATCAGATTATAATTGTCGGCGGCGGGCTGGCAGGGCTGTTTTGCGCCCTGCAGCTTAGTCCTTTGCCGGTCACTGTGATAGCGGCTGCGCCTATCGGACAGGGCGCGTCTTCCGCATGGGCACAGGCCGGTATTGCTGCGGCTGTGTCATCCGATGATACAGTGGAAAGCCATGTAACCGATACGCTGATCGCCGGTGACGGTATTGTGGATGAGGATGTTATCCGCATGATGGCTTCTTCGGCCTCAGATCGTGTGCATGATCTTCTCGAACTCGGCGTGCCGTTTGATCGCGATCTGGCCGGTCATTTGCAGGTGTCGCGTGAGGCCGCGCATAGTCATAACCGTATTGTGCGTGTGCGTGGTGATATGGCTGGCCGTGCTATCATGCAGGCACTGGTTGCCAAAGTGCGGGAAACACCATCCATCACGCTGATCGAAAATGCTTCGGCCTATCAGCTGATTTCGGATGCAGATGGCATCAGCGGCCTGATCATTCGCCGTACAGATGGCTCAGACCAGATTTTGCCTGCCCGTCAGGTGGTAATTGCCAGTGGCGGTATCGGCCATCTCTATCAGGTGACCACCAATCCGGCTGAGGCCAGCGGTTCCGGTATCGGCATGGCGGCACAGGCCGGTGCGCTTTTGGCGGATATGGAATTTGTGCAATTTCACCCGACAGCGCTGGATGTGAAGGCCGATCCGGCACCTTTGGCAACAGAGGCTCTGCGTGGACACGGCGCGCATCTCGTCAATAAAGCCGGTGAACGCTTTATGCTGCGTCACGACAGGTCAGCAGAAATGGCGCCGCGCGATGTGGTCGCACGCGGTATTTATGAAGAGGTGATGAGCGGGCGCGGTGCTTACCTCGATTGCACCAAGGCAATCGGAGAGAGTTTTGCGCAGGAATTCCCGACCGTTTATGCCTATTGTCAGGCCGTGGGTATTGATCCGGCGCGCGATCTCATCCCCGTTGTGCCCGCCGCGCACTACTTTATGGGTGGTATTCTCACGGATATGGATGGCCGCACAACGGTTAAAGGTCTGTGGGCTTGCGGCGAGGCAGCCTCCACCGGTGCACATGGTGCCAATCGCTTGGCATCCAATTCTCTGCTTGAGGCGGTGGTGTTTGGCGCGCGGGTAGCTGAGGCGATCAGGCAATTGCCGCAAGAGGAATGTGCATCTCAATCTGTCGTGCAGGTTCTGCCTGCTGCGAATAAACAGGATTGCACTGAGGCGATGCAGCAATTGCGGGCGGTGATGAGCCGCAGTTTCGGCGTTATCCGCAGGCAGGATCAGATGTTGCAGGGGCTACAACAAATCCGGCAACTGGCACAGGATAATCATGATCCGCTATTCGCCAATTGCTTGGTCACGGCCGAAGTCCTGGCCGTATCGGCTTTGGCTCGCAAGGAAAGCCGTGGCGGCCATTATCGCAGCGACTATCCCGAAAGCTCGGTTATCTGGCAACATCGCTCAATGATGACTGTGCAAGATGCTCAGGAAACCTATCAAAAATTAGCGGAAACTGCCTGATGAAAACTGCTTATCCTTCTGTTCTGCCGCGTCCGCTGGTTGAAGAGGCTGTGCGCCATGCGCTGCTCGAAGATCTGGGACGTGCCGGAGATATTACCAGTCATGCCACGATTGCCCCTGAAAAGCAGGCAACAGCGATACTGACCAGCCGTGAGGATGGTGTACTTGCCGGTCTGGATTTTGTTCGTGCCGCTTTCGCGCAGATTGATCCGTCTTTGGAGGTTTCAATCGCTGTTACTGATGCGACCCGCATCAAAACAGGGCAGGAGATTGCCCGTATCAGCGGCAATGCCCGTTCTATTTTGTCGGCTGAACGTGTGGCACTCAACTACCTGATGGTTCTGTCCGGCATTGCGACTTACACGGCAGGTTTCGCGGAAAAGATTGCCCATACACAGGCGAAAATCTGCGACACCCGCAAAACTATGCCCGGCATGCGCTCATTTGCCAAATATGCGGTGCGATGCGGCGGCGGTGCCAATCACCGTTTCGGTCTTGATGATGCGGTGCTGATTAAAGACAACCACATTGCCGTTGCCGGCGGGGTTAAACAGGCGATTGAAGCCGCCCGCAGCTTTGTCGGGCATCTGGTGAAGATCGAAGTTGAAGTCGATACGCTGGAGCAAATGGCAGAGGCGCTGTCTGTGCAGGCCGATGTGATTCTTCTTGATAATATGCCGCCGGAAATCCTTGTTAAGGCAGTGGAAATTAATGCCGGGCGCGCAAAACTTGAGGCGTCGGGCAATATTAATTTCGACACCGTGAAAGCCGTTGCCGAGACGGGTGTCGACTATATCTCAACCTCGAAAATCACAATGTCTGCACCGACGCTTGATGTCGGGCTGGATATTATCATCACTTGATGAGATAGAGTGCGCACTGGTTTTTCAGGGGATGATGATATGCAACTGATCCGCACAATTGCAGATTTACGCACGGCTTTGAGAGCCGAGCGGAGTACAGGCAAGACTATCGGCTTTGTGCCGACGATGGGCTATCTGCATGTCGGCCATCTCACATTGGTCAAAAACAGCCAGCAGCATTGCGATGTGTCTGTGGTGTCGATTTTCGTCAATCCCACGCAATTCGCACCCAATGAAGATCTGACGCAATATCCGCGTGATCTGCCCCGTGATCTGAAATTGCT
Organism: Pseudochrobactrum sp. AO18b; assembly: GCF_000409565.1. NCBI lineage: Bacteria > Pseudomonadati > Pseudomonadota > Alphaproteobacteria > Hyphomicrobiales > Brucellaceae > Pseudochrobactrum > Pseudochrobactrum sp. AO18b. Next base: position 23,367 of record NZ_ANNO01000449.1, on the reverse strand, counting down.
GGAAGAGCAGGGCTGTGATTATGTTTTTGCGCCGGATGTGAATGAGATGTATCCGGACAGCAGCGGCAAAACCTCCACTTATGTTGACGCTGGAGAGCTTTCTACCATTCTGATGGGAGCATTGCGCCCGCATCATTTCCGTGGTGTGGCTACGGTCGTGAGCAAGCTGTTTAATATCGTGCAGCCGGATAAGGCTTTCTTCGGCGAGAAAGACTACCAACAGCTGGCGGTTATCAAGCGTATGGTTGCTGACCTCAATCAGCCAGTGGATGTGATCGGTGTGCCGACAGTGCGCGAGCCGGATGGGTTGGCTTGTTCATCGCGCAACAGTCTTTTGAGTGCGGAAGACCGTGCTGTCGCTGTTATTCTGCCGCAGGCGATGCAACTGGCTCAAGTCTTGGTGGATCAGGGCGAGCGTTCGGTTACTGCATTGCGCCATGCTGTTGTCGGTAAATTGCAGCAGGAACCGCGCGGTGAGATCGAGGCCGTGGATATCCGCGATGCAGAAACACTGGCTGAAACAGCGGAGCAGCTCACCGCACCGGCAGTGTTGCTGTTGACTGTGCGTTTTGGCAAAACCCGCCTGATTGACCAGCATGTGCTGCGCTTTTAATTTGTAATCAAAGGAAACGGCCATGAGTGTTCAGAAGCAAATCCGCCGTATCACGGTGCCGGAAATCCGCGCCCGCAAAGGCGGTGTGCCGCTGGTATCCCTCACGGCTTATCATGCCCATACAGCTGCAATTGTCGATCGCTATGCGGATTTTATGCTGGTGGGTGACAGTGTCGGCATGGTGATGCATGGCATGGAGTCGACCATCGGTGTGTCTCTGGAAATGATGATCATGCACGGGCAGGCGGTCATGCGCGGCTCATCCCGTGCGCTGGTTGTGGTGGATATGCCGTTTGGCTCCTATGAGGAAAGCCCGCAGATCGCTTTTCGCAATGCGGCGCGGATCATGGCGGAAACCGGCTGTGGTGCGGTTAAGCTTGAGGGCGGCGTGCAAATGGCTGAAACGATCAGTTTTTTGACCAAGCGCGGCATTCCGGTGCTGGCGCATATTGGCCTCACTCCGCAAGCCGTGCATGTGATGGGCGGTTATAAAGTGCAGGGGCGCGATCAGGCGCTGTGGGATCTGATTAAGCAGGATGCGCAGGCGGTTGCTGATGCCGGTGCTTTCGGCATTGTGCTGGAGGGCATCGTCGAGCCGCTGGCACGTGAGATTACAGCACAGGTTGCTGTGCCGACCATTGGTATCGGCGCATCAGCGGAGTGCGACGGGCAAATTCTGGTGCTGGAAGATATGCTCGGCCTCAACGACAAGCCTGCCAAATTTGTCCGCCAATATGGTGCCATTGGTGCAGCTATTGACGAGGCGGTGAAGACTTACGCGGAAGATGTGAAAAGTCGCAGCTTTCCTGACGAGCGACATATTTATCGCTAAATCATCTATCGCTGAGACAGCGTTACCTTTAAGCCCGGAGCAGGGCGCTCTTCCAGAACCGCACGGCGGAAACGGTAGAGCGCAGCCGGTCTTCCGCGTTGCTGGCTGAGGCTGGCACCGGTCGGCTCAACCAGCTCGGCATTTTCCACCAGACGACGGAAATTCTGCTTATGCAGATGACGGCCGGAGATCGCTTCAACAGTTTCCTGCAAGGCCGTGAGGGTGAAACAATCGGGCATCAGCTCGAAAATCACCGGACGGTATTTCAGCTTAGCACGCAGACGGGCAATTGCGGTTGCGAGAATGCGGCGATGGTCAAACACCATGGCTTTGCCGGTATGGCGCTGCAATTCGTCCAGCTGTGCGCTCGGGCTGACTGTGCCGTCAATGGTTGCCTCCCGTACCAGACCGGCCTCATAAAGCAGCTCATAACGCTCGAGTACACGCTCTTCATCCCATTGAATACCATCAGTGCCAAAAGCAAGGCGCAGACGTGTCAGGCGCGGTAACTGATGCAGATCATAGGCCGGATGGCTGCGCTTGTCGCTTTGCGCCCATTCGCGCAAGGCGGGGATGATGAGCTGGTCGATGAGTGGCGGCTTGCCGCTGCGCCAGTCTTCCCAAGGCAAAAAATCATACCAATATTGCCAGTCATTTTCCGGCTGCTCGCCATTCTGACGTGTCAGTGCCAGATAGCCGACAGAAATCACATGGGTATCATCGGTCGGCATGGCAGATTTGGCACGGCCACGGTCGCCGAATGTATAAAGTTGCTCTACATAGCCGAGGCGCAAAGCTGTCTGCGCCTCCACCCACAAACGCAGGCCAGCTTCCAGTGTGCGATGTTTCAGCGGATCAAACCGTCCGTAAGGGAGTGAAAGCGCGGCAGACATTTCGTGTGCTGCGGGCATTTCATGGTCATCAGAGCAGAGAATAACCGGACGGTTATTGTTGATTGTAACAACTGCAGCACTCAAACCCACCTCAACGACAGCGGAAACATCAGCCATGAATTTGTGTCTCCAATGCGTTGAATCGGTTGATAAAAGCCTGTTCTATCTCTGCGGTTGGCCGTGGTGATAAATCAAAGTGACCGGCATGGAAACCACGCGGACGACCAAAAAACTCTGCGGCCTCTGCTGTGCTGAAGCCAGCCAGCTCTGTTGCTTCAAAATAAGCGGAAACAATGTCAGCTTTCTTAATCGCTTTTTTTAAAACTGCAGGCACGGTTGCAGGCAGGGAGAAGCGCAGATAAATGGCTGTTTCCAGTCGCGCTTCAATCTGTTTATAGGCACCGCCCATCACCGCCTTGAAGGGCGAGATCATATCGCCGATCACATATTCCGGTGCATCATGCAGTAAGGCCAGCAGCTGATGCTGTAAGGGTGCATCAGGATTTTGTTCGCGGAAAATCTGTTCCACCAGCAGCGAATGTTGCGCTACGGAATAAGCATGATCCCCACGGGTCTGGCCGTTCCAGCGGGCAACACGCGCCAGCCCGTGGGCAATATCACTGATTTCGATATCCAGCGGTGAAGGATCAAGCAAATCCAGTCTGCGGCCTGACAACATACGCTGCCATGCCCGACCCGGTTTTGTTTTAGAGCCGCCGGATATTGCCATTAGTCTGCTGCCCCTTCAGGGAAAGTGAATTTAGCATAGGCAGGAATTGTCAGGCTCACTTCTGTTTCACCGGCGAGCAGCGGAATGTTTTTATCCATTGCGTCTTTAACGCGGTCGATGCGAACCAGAGCGAGTGCATTGCTGCCATTGACACTACGCAAGGTTCCGACTTCTTTGCCACCGGCAGTAATCGGCGTGTCCGATGCGGGCAGATCGGCCTGCGCCGTCACCTGCAAAATCCGGCGTCGTGCAGTGCCGCGATGTTGCATGCGGGACACGACTTCCTGTCCGACGAAGCAGCCCTTCTTGAAGGATACACCGCTGAATTGCTCGAAATTAATATCATGCGGGAACACATCATTCATGATGAAATCCGCACCGCCTTCGGCAATACCATAGTGAATACGCAAAGCTGCCCATGCATCGCGATCAGATTGCGTGGCGGGGGAGGCGCTGCCGCTCTCAGCATAATGACGCAGGACATTCGCTTCTTCAGGGAAGCGCTCATCGCGCACGGCCTGATAGCTCTCAAGGCTAATTGAATCACTTTCTGAACTGCCTGAATCAGTTTTCCAGCTCAGTCTGATAATTGATTCATTTAAAACGATAATTTCCGCTTTGGCACGCAGGCGATAAAGCGTGAGACGCTTGGCAAAAACCTCTGCCACATCCTTCGCAATATCAATGCGGAAGCCATCCTCAATACGCGAGATCAGAAAATCGAACTGGATTTTACCCTGCGGACTCAGCAATGCCGAAACACGCAGAACGCCGTTTTCGAGGGAGGTCAGATCAGCTGTGAAAATGGATTGCAGAAATGTTTCCGCATCGGGACCACGCACGAGAATCTGTGTGCGGTCGTCGAGATTTCCGGTTGGTCCGGTAAACAGAGTTAAAGGTTCTGTCGTTGTCATATCAACTTTCCGGTTTATAAAGCAGTGCAGATGCAATTATCTTGATATTCATCGCTTTGTTACGTAAGCCGCATTGCGAGTAATCGCAAGTCAGGAACAGCGAGTTATCGCAAGACAGGAGAGCCGCGAATGACCACAACATTCGATACGATTTTCAAAGGTGCAACGGTCGTCAATCATGACGGCAGTGCCGTTCGTGATATCGGCGTTAAAAACGGACGCATTACCGCTATCGGTTCCCTGTCAGAGAATGCCGCAGGCGAGGTTATCAACTGCACCGGCCTGCATATTCTGCCGGGCGTTGTGGACAGTCAGGTGCATTTCCGCGAGCCGGGTCTGGAACATAAAGAAGACTTGCAGACCGGTTCGCTTGCAGCCGTACTTGGCGGTGTGACCTCTGTTTTCGAAATGCCGAACACCAAACCGCTGACCACATCGCCGGAAGCGTTGGCTGATAAGGTAAAGCGCGGCACACATCGCATGCATTGCGATTTCGCCTTCTGGGTTGGCGGTACGCGCGACAATGCTAAAGATGTGCCTGAGTTGGAGCGCCTGCCGGGCGCTGCGGGTATCAAAGTGTTTATGGGCTCTTCAACCGGCGATCTGCTGGTGGAAGATGATGAAGGTGTGGCTTCCATTCTACGCAATACGCGCCGCCGCGCAGCTTTCCACTCGGAAGATGAATTCCGCCTGCGTGAGCGCGAAAGTCTGCGTGTTGAAAACGATCCGTCCAGCCATCCGGTCTGGCGCGATGAGATTGCGGCACTGACCTGCACCCAGCGTCTGGTGCGTATTGCCCGCGAAACCGGTGCGCGCATTCATGTACTGCATATTTCGACCGCGGAAGAAATTGAATTTCTGAAAGACTACAAAGATGTGGCAACCTGTGAAGCGACACCGCATCACCTGACGCTGTCTTCGGAAGATTATAAAACACTCGGTAATCTCATTCAGATGAACCCGCCGGTGCGCGATGCACGTCATCGCGATGGTATCTGGCATGGTATTGGGCAGGGTGTTGTCGATGTGCTGGGCTCCGACCATGCACCACATACTCTGGAAGAAAAGCAGAAGCCTTATCCGGCATCGCCATCCGGCATGACCGGTGTGCAGACGCTGGTGCCGATCATGCTCGATCATGTGAATGCCGGTCGCCTGTCGCTGGAACGCTTTGTTGATTTGTCATCACATGGCCCGAACCGCATTTTCGGCATGTCCCGTAAGGGTCGCATTGCAGTCGGTTATGATGCGGATCTGACGATTGTTGATATGAAACGCAGCGTAACCATTACTCATGAACAGGCTGGCTCGAAGGCTGGCTGGACACCATATCATGGTAAGACAGTCACCGGCTGGCCGGTTGGCACTATCGTGCGCGGTCATAAAGTGATGTGGGAAGGTGAGATCGTTAATCCTGCACTCGGTGAGCCGGTGGAGTTTATCGAGGCTTTGCCAAGAAATTAAGAAGAGCTCGCTTTACAGAAAATTATAAGAGACCGCATTATCCGATAATGCGGTCTTGTGCATTTTAGAGTGCGCTTCTTTAGATTTACGACTGATCAATGAGTTTGTGTGTATTGATGCAGTATGAAAACACAATCGTCTGTCCTGAATCATTATTTTCGTCCTGTAGAGTTGGCCCTGCTGGGGATCATTCTTATTACGCTGCTTGCAGATGCCGTTCTGCTTCTGAGTTCAGGGCAGAAAGTATTTTACTTCGCTTATAGCGGACAGCTTATCTTTGCTGCATTGATGTTCGGATTGAGTTTCATATACCGCTGGAGCGGGCGTAGCGAGCGCATTGCCACTGTTACGATGAGCACTGGCTTGTTTATGATTTTTACTTCGGCAATGGCACTGCTGAATTATTTGTTCTTACCCAATTTACGCCCGACACTTGATCTTTGGCTTGTCTCACTGGATGCCAGCCTTGGCTATAACTGGGTGGACGCTGTGACATGGAGTGTCAGCTATCCTTTGGTTAATGATATTCTAGGCTATGCTTATTTGTCTAATCTCTATCAGATCGTTATCCTGATAATTTTACTTGGTTTCAGCGGGCGTATTTATGCCTTGCACGGTATGATTTTGACCCTGACGCTGAGTGGAGCTGTTACCGTCCTGTTCTGGATACTTTTTCCCTCGATCGGGCCGAGTGCGTTATTTCCGTTGCCTGAAAGCGTGATTTCAAAATCTCAGCAGATTGTAGGGACTGCATATGGCAAGGAACTAACTGATCTTCTGTATCATGGTACAGCAATGATTATGCCGAATGATGCACGTGGACTGATTTCATTTCCGTCTTTTCATACGGTTATGGCGCTGGCGGGCATGTGGTATTCCCGTTCAGTCAAGTGGCTGTTTCCGTTTTTCCTGCTTTTGAATTTGGCAGTGCTACCAGCCGTCTTGGTTCATGGCGGACACCATCTTGTTGATATACCGGCAGGTATGGCTGTTTTTGCTCTGTGTGCATGGGCAACAGAGCGTTTTCAGCAGCGCTTTGACAGACAGGGAAAAACGATCGTCAGTCGCCGGCTACAAAAAACTTCCATGAGCCATCCGGCGTAATGCCGAGACGGTAGAAAATATAGGCGCCGACGCCCTTCATTTCTTCAAAATCACCGGCAGTTACAATCTGATACAGCTCAACCATCTGCCGGTCGTCCAGCTTGTCCAGCGGGTAGGCGAAGAAATACGGCCAGACATAAACTTCATTCGGTGTACCGGCATCGAGATGCGCATAGCCGGATTCGAGAAGATCTACGAGAATAGCCAGCAATTCCTGACCATTGCTGTCGCCGGAAAGGCTTTTGAGAAATTCCAACGGTGTACCGTCATATTCACCGAGCGAAAGCATCGGGCTGGTTTCGCCGCCGTCACCGAGCAATGGTTTCAGCGCGTCAATCTTTCCGGCTTTGGCAATATCGAGAATTTTCTTGCGGGTGTCCTGCACAGCCTGCGGAAGCTTTGAATAGTCATAGGAGACTTCCGGAATCTTACCTTCCGGTGAAACATGCGGACGGGTAATATCGCGCTCCGGACTGCCGTTTTCGGAAGCTGCGCCGGATTCAGGTGCTCTGTAGGTTTCAGTCGGTACCTGACGCAACGGTCCCGGCAAAGGTACCTGCGCCGGATTGACCTCTTCGCCGTCTTCACCGGCAGGTGTTTCGCTCAACGCTAGAATTTGTGGTTTCCCGCTCAAAGTTCCGGCGGAGGCCGGTACCGAGACAGATGCGGCAATCATGACCAGAGCCAGACCGGAGAGGAAAGACGTGCTCAGAAATTTGTCTGAGCTGAGCTTGCTCGGCCAGTGGCGGGATGAAAGCAACATCAGAAACTCCGGAAGAGAAATATATATTCAAAATAAATGTTTACGGCATCCAATAGCACAAATTATGACGGATGCCGACTGTGCCCAGAAAATTACTGCAAAATACGGTTGGGCAGAAACTCACCGGCAATGATCTGTTCGCGCAATTTATCGAGCAGGCCAAGTGCCGCATCTTCGCCCGTGCTGCGCAGAAGTTCGGTTAATGCATTGGCAAAAGCAGCCTCTGCGAGAATTTCCGGTTCAATGCCTTCTGAAATCCCGTCAGCCCAGGCTTCATGCTGATATTCGATCGCCGCCTGTTTTTTCTCATGGGCAATCAATTCATCGAGGTCTGTCGGAGCATGATTCATTAAAATATCACCTTGGCTTTATGCCGTTGGACACTGCATCGCAGAAGACGGACAGGACTTAGCTAAAGAAAGTGCTGTCATAGAGCCATTCAGAGCAGAAACGACTATCTGAAGACCGTTTCTTACACCATCAGCCGACGCATCACCATCAATAATTTAATCTCTTGTTAACAGATTGCGATGGTTTGTGAATGGCAGATTTCGCCTTTATTGCAATGAATGAAGTTTTGGTTAATTGCCGTAATGGGCAACCAGTCCTTCAGAGAGCTTTTCACCCTGCAATTTAAACCGGTCGATTGCTTTCAGCGCCTGATCGGTACATTGGCTGTAATTATCAGCATAGCTGCGATAGTTGTTGTTAAAGGCTGAAACCAGATTTTTACGTCGCGTTTCATCTGCATTTTCAGCTGTGAGCAATTCATTCATCTGATCGCGCCAGAGACTGGTTTTGTCGCCGCAAAGATTGCTCAAATAGTGGAGGGAGCCGAGGGTGCCTGCCAGCTGGATCATCTGGTTTTCATAGGGCGGGCCGCTGGTTTCCTGTGTTTGTGCCTGTGCGGAAAGAGCGGAAACAGAAAATCCTGTAACCAACAGCAAGCTAACAAGAAATCTGGTCATATATATACTCCGCGCCTTCACTATAAATTGTGCAGTAATCAGGCTGTTTCAAGGCGTTCAGCCTTCTTCCTGCAGAATACGGCGCGCAAATGCCAAGGTGCTGACGGTCACAATATGCTGCAGCATATCCTCAACTGTCAGCCAGTGCAGCGAAACAGCATCATCACCGGCCTGTTCCTGTCCGCTGAGGTCATAAGCGCGGAAAATGCAAAGATTATAGACCTTGCCGTAAAGCCCTTCCTGAGACAGATCGATTGTATCAACCAGCCGCAGGCGGTTGCAGTGCAAGCCGGTTTCTTCTGTGAGTTCACGCCGTGCGGCCTGTTCGGCATTTTCTCCGGCTTCAATCCCGCCACCCGGAAAAGCGAGTGAACCTTTAAGTGGCTCCTTGCCGCGTTTCACCAGCAGGAAGCGGTTCTCCTTACGGCAGATGATGGAGGCACCATGGGCGATGAGCGGGCGAGGGGAAATGTCCTGTGTCATAGAGTGAGTGGTAAAAACCTGCCCGCAGATTTGCAAGCTTTGTTTATCAGGTATCTTGACCTTTACGGTAAAACTCGCAACACCAAATATTATGTGTGGACGTTTTGCATTACTGGCAACAATTTATGAGGTGGAGGCGCAGTTCGGCGTGATTGTCGATGAAGCCTTTCCGTCGCGCTATAATATTTCACCGACCCAACCGATCATGATTGTGATGAATGGTGAAACACCGGCACCCGGCAGCAACAGGCCGGATCGTATTGCAATGCTGGTACGTTGGGGCTTTGTGCCGTCATGGACAAAAGACCCGCTGAACTTTCCGCTGATGATTAATGCCCGTTCCGAGACCGCGCATGAAAAGCCGTCTTTTCGTACAGCGATGGAGCACCGGCGTAGCTTGCTGCCGGTGAGTGGTTTTTATGAATGGCGTAAGCTTGGGGATGGCAGAAAACAGGCTTATTGGATACGTCCGCGCCATGGCGGAACCATTGCTTTTGGTGCGTTGATGGAAACATGGGTGAGCGGTGACGGTTCGCAGATGGATACGGCAGCCATTCTGACGACGGCTTCCAATCATGCATTATCGCATATTCACGAGCGTCTGCCGCTGGTGATCCATCCTGAGGATTATCAGGAGTGGCTGGATTGCAAACGCAACCGTGCCAAGGATGTGAAGCATTTGCTCAAACCGGTGCAGGATGATTTTTTTGAGGCGATTCCCGTCTCGGACAAGATCAATAATGCCCGTTATTTTGGCACAGATGTGCATGAGGTGGTGGAAGAACGGACAGTTTCTCAGGAACCAGTCGTCAAAAAACCGGCTAAACCTAAAAAACCTGCTGTCAAAAAGAAAACAGATGACAATGATGACCAATTCAGTATGTTTTAATTAATTCTTTCAAAAACATAACCTAAAGCGCATCCCGAAAAGTGGTTGCCGGTTTGCGGATAAGATGCGCGTCAATTTAACAAGAACGAGTCTATCGTGGGAACAGCAGCAATTTCGGGCTTTCTGATCGGACTATCCTTGATTGTCGCCATTGGTGCGCAAAATGCCTATATTCTGAGACAGGGACTGCTGCGTCAGCATGTGTTTATTCTCTGTCTGATCTGCGCTCTGTCTGATGCCTTGCTGATTGCAGCAGGCGTTGCAGGGCTTGGCACACTGATCGCAAAGTCCCCTTCATTGATTACAGTGGTGACCGTCGGCGGCGCTGCTTTTCTGTTCTGGTATGGTCTGTCTGCTTTTCGCCGTGCAATGCATCCTGACGGGTTGCGTGCCGGGAATGGCGGTGCGGTCAGCCTGAAAGCTGCAGTTGGGACTTGTCTGGCGCTGACTTTCCTCAATCCGCATGTCTATCTTGATACGGTCGTACTGGTCGGCAGCCTCTCTGCCCGTTTTGAAGGGCAGGCGCGTCTGGCCTATGGGCTGGCTGCGATAACAGCCTCTTTTGTCTGGTTTTTCTCGCTCGGCTATGGTGCACGATTGCTGCAGCCGTTTTTTGCCAATCCTTCGGCATGGCGTATTCTCGACTGCATTATCGGCATCATTATGTGGGCGATTGCGTTCAGCCTACTTAGCCGCCTGTTGTGGCCGTAAGGTCTTATCTGACGGCAGATAAGAAACGTGCAGCCGTTTCTCGTCACGGTGGCTGCGCGGTGCCGACCGCAGAGCTGCCGCCAAAAATGCAGGGCCGATTGCACGATACTGCTCGGTAAGCTGATCTTTTTTAGATGCGCTGAAGATCTTTTTCATAATGTTTCCTTCCCTTACTCACAGCTCCCATTATCGTGAAAAATAGGACTGAAGCATGGCTGGAAATGTGCAAATTCGGGCGTAAATCTGGGTAATGTCACGGCGGTCATGCTGCGTGTCATGATTACTGCCGGTCACAAAAATCTCTGAGCTGTCTCTTGACGCGGCACAGGATCAGAGAGATAAGTGCTGTCATGAAAACACCATTCGCAAACACCATTTGTATTATTGCGGTCATTATTCGCTAGCAGATTGCTGGCTCGGATGTTTTCGTCTTCCTTTTCCTTTTGAAGCAGACAAATGCACCGGCCAGCAGGCTGCGCAAGTCTTGTTTGTGCTTTAGAACCGTATGTTAAAGGGAAGTCAGATGTCTGCCACTGAATTGCGTTTGTATAATACGCTGACCCGCAGGAAAGAGGACTTTGTTCCGATCAATCCTGATCATGTGCGCATGTATGTCTGCGGCCCGACAGTTTATGATTTTGCCCATATCGGCAATGCGCGTCCGGTGATTGTTTTTGACGTTTTGTTCCGTCTGCTGCGCCATGTCTATGGCGAGAGCCAAGTGACTTATGCGCGTAACCTCACTGACGTGGACGACAAGATTAATGCCCGTGCCGTGCGCGATTATCCTGATCTGCCGCTGAATGAAGCTATTCGCAAAGTCACGGAAAGCACCAATGCGCAGTTCCAGAGCGATGTAACAGCGCTTGGCAATCTCGAACCATCCAGCCAGCCGCGCGCAACCGAACATCTGGAAGAAATGCGCCAGCTGATCGAACGTCTGATTGAGCGCGGTCATGCCTATGTGGCTGACGATCATGTGCTGTTTGCAGTTAAAACCATGAGCGGCGACCATGGCCCCCGTTATGGTGCGCTTGCCCGCCGCTCACTGGATGAGATGATTGCCGGTGCGCGTGTGGATGTGGCTTCTTACAAGCGCGACGAGATGGATTTCGTGCTGTGGAAACCATCCAAAGAGGGTGAGCCGGGTTGGCCGTCTCCGGCAGGTATTGCGGTTCACGGTCGTCCGGGTTGGCATATTGAGTGCTCGGCTATGTCGATGGCTAAATTGCTGGAACCGTTTGGCGGCGGTCTGAAATGCGATGATCCGCTGAAAAACACCTTCGACATTCATGCCGGTGGTATTGATCTGGTATTTCCGCATCATGAGAATGAGATTGCCCAGTCATGCTGCGCTTTTGGTTCAGAACGCATGGCCAATATCTGGATGCATAACGGTTTTCTGCAGGTCGAAGGTCAGAAAATGTCCAAATCTCTGGGCAACTTCATCACCATTGACGATGTGCTGAAGTCGGAACTGCCGCAATTGTCGGGCACAGATGCGCCGGAAGAGTTCCGTCGTCGCTGGACCGGTATGGCTGCACGTCTCTCAATGTTGCAGACCCATTACCGTGAGCCGATCAACTGGACGCAGCAGCGTTTGATCGAATCCGGTGAGGAACTGGCAAAATGGTATCAGGTGATTTCCGAACAGCCGGTGCCTGCTTCTGCGGTTAAGGCAACGGTGTTTGCAGATAGCATTGGTGATGACCTTAACACATGGGCTGCACTCACAGAATTGCGCAAAGCCTATAAGCAAGGCGATGTTGCAGCGCTGGTTTCCGGTCTCAACCTGCTTGGTCTTCACGATGCGCAATTGCTGGCTGAAGCTGCACAATATTTGTTCAGCAACGCGGCAGATGTCGACAGTGCAGATGTTGAAAGACAGATCGCCGAGCGTCTGGCATTCATCAACGGAAAAAATTGGGCGGAAGCTGACCGTATTCGTGACTCATTGCTGGCACAGAATATTCAGCTGAAGGACGGCAAAGATCCGGCTACGGGAGAACGGGTGACAACATGGGAAGTGAAACGCTGAGTGAAAATCCGGTAGCCAGCGGCGGCTGCCAGTGCGGTGCTGTGCGTTTTCGTGTGAAAGGGCAGCTAGGCAGCGCGTCCATCTGTCATTGTCGCATGTGCCAGAAAGCATTCGGCAATTATTACGCGCCGCTGGTTTCCGTTAAGGAAGGCACATTGGAATGGACCCGCGGAACACGAAAGCTGTTCCGCTCTTCCAACCATGTCGAACGCGGCTTTTGTGCCGGTTGCGGCACGCCGCTGACCTATGAGGCGCCGGACGGTCTGGCATTATCCATTGCGGCTTTTGATCAGCCGCAAGAAATTGAGCCGGTCGTGCAATGGGGCATGGAGGGCAGGCTGCCTTATCTGGACAAGCTGAGCACCTTGCCTGCCTATACGACAGAACGTGATCCTGAAAGTGCGGAATTCGTGCGCACTATGGTATCTTATCAGCATCCTGATCATGACACTGAGACATGGCCGCAAGGCCATGCATAAATCTCACGCATAAATACGGATATGGAGGAAAGAACAACAATGAAAAAAGAGCGTATCTATATTTATGATACTACCCTGCGCGATGGTCAGCAGACACCGGGCATTGATTTCTCGGTTGCGGACAAGAAAGCCATTGCCGCCATGCTGGACGATTTCGGCATGGATTATGTTGAGGGCGGTTATCCGGGTGCAAACCCGACAGATACGAGCTTTTTTCAGCGCAAACATACCGCAAAAGCGAAATTCGCCGCTTTTGGTATGACCAAACGTCCGGGTGTTTCCACCTCCAATGATCCGGGCATGTCGGTACTGTTGCAGGCTTCCAGCGATGCGATCACCTATGTTGCCAAAAGCTGGGACTATCATGTGCATCTGGCACTCGGCTGTTCTCTGGAAGACAATCTGGAATCCATTACTTCATCGGTCACTGCGGCGCGCATGGCCGGTAAGGAATGTATCGTCGATTGCGAGCATTTCTTTGACGGTTTTAAAGCCAATCCCGATTATGCACTGGCCTGTGCCAAGGCGGCCTATGGTGCCGGTGCGCGCTGGGTAGTGCTTTGCGATACCAATGGTGGCACACAGCCGGGTGAAGTTGGTGATATTGTCCGTGCGGTTAAAGCTGTTGTTCCGGGCGAATGTCTGGGTATTCATGCGCATAATGACACGGAACAGGCCGTTGCCGTGTCGCTGGCCGCAATTGATGCCGGTGTACGGCAGGTGCAGGGCACGCTCAATGGTATCGGTGAGCGTTGTGGCAATGCCAATCTGGTGACACTGATCCCGACACTGATGCTTAAACCGGTCTGGGCTGACCGTTTCGAAGTCGGCATCAGCATGGATGCCTTGGCAGGCATCACCAAACTGTCCCGTACTTTTGATGATATTCTTAACCGTGCACCGAATGATCAGGCGGCTTTTACCGGCAGTTCAGCTTTCGCTACCAAAGCAGGCATTCATGCTTCTGCTTTGCTGAAAGAGCCTAAAACCTATGAACATGTGCCGCCGGAAATGGTGGGCAATCATCGCCGTGTCATGGTGTCCGATCAGGGTGGCAAGTCCAATTTTATTGCTGAGCTCAACAAGCGCGGCATTCAGGTTGCTAAAGATGATCGTCATCTCGATACGCTGATTGCGCTGGTCAAAGAACGTGAGGCGCAGGGCTATGCCTATGAAAGCGCGGATGCGAGTTTTGAACTGCTCGCCCGCCAGCAACTCGGCGCTGTACCGCAGTTTTTCCGTGTGGAAGCCTTCCGCTGTATGGTCGAGCGCCGCTATGACAGCAATGGCTGCCTGAAAACCGTGTCGGAAGCGATTGTTAAAATCATCATCGATGGTGAGGAGCACTTGTCGGTGGCCGAAGGTCATGGTCCGGTTAACGCGCTCGACCTTGCGCTGCGTAAAGATCTCGGTCGCTATCAGGAAGAACTGGCTGATCTGGAACTGGTGGATTTTAAAGTCCGTATCCTCAATGGCGGTACGGAAGCGATCACCCGCGTTCTGATCGAGTCGCATGATGCCAGCGGCCAGCGCTGGCGCACAGTCGGTGTGTCGGACAATATTATTGATGCATCCTTTCAGGCACTGATGGATTCTGTCGTCTATAAGCTGATGAAAAACCGCGAACTTGCGGGACATATTGCAGCAGAATAAAATTTGCCGTTTGCGGAGCCGATGAAACGGGAGTACCGGTTGTTACTGATGCAATTGTAATGAACGGCTCCCGCTGTAAGAATAAAGCCCGAGACCGGAAATCTGAGGATGGATAACTATGAGTGACCGGTCTCAAGCGGCGATGCCGGAGGCGACACGCGGTTTTATTTTCGCGATGCTTGCTTATTTGTTCTGGGGGCTTTTCCCGTTTTATATGAAAGCGGTTGCCCATATTCCGGTTGTGGAAGTGTTGGCGCATCGGGTGATCTGGTCATTGCCGGTCGCAGCGCTCATTCTGGTGTTTATGGGGCGAACGAAGGATGTTGGCGCAGCCTTGCGCAATCCGCGCACGCTGGCCATGGCTTGTCTGACAGCCTCCCTGATCACACTGAATTGGGGTGTGTATGTCTGGGCAATTTTCAATGATCACGCGCTGGATGCGGCTCTGGGCTATTATATCAATCCGCTGGTCAATGTGCTGCTTGGCGCGATTTTCCTTAAAGAGCGCCTGACAAGAGTACAGCTGGTTGCTGTATTCCTTGCCGCTGCTGCGGTGGTGTTGCTGACAGTAGAACAGGGCGGTCTGCCTTGGGTATCTATCATTCTGCCGCTGTCATTCGGCTTCTATGGTTTCTTCCGTAAATCCCTGCCGATTGGCCCGTCACAGGGCTTCATGCTGGAAGTGATCATTTTGTTTATTCCGGCCAGTGCCTATGCAATCTGGTTGTATACACAAGGGCAGGATCATTTCGTTACCGGCACACCGGCGGATATTTCTCTGCTGATGCTGGCCGGTGTGGTGACTGCTGTACCACTGATCATGTATGCGACCGGAGCGAAACTGCTGCGCTACACGACACTGGGACTGATGCAGTATATTACACCGACCATGCTGTTCCTGATCGCTGTTTTCGCCTTCAAGGAGCCGTTTAACACAGTGCAGCTCTATGCCTTTGCACTGATCTGGGCAGGATTGATTCTCTATACATGGTCAATCCTGAAAGAGGCACGGGCAGATAAAGTCGCTGCCAAAGCATAAAAGCAGAAATAACAGAACAAATAAAAAGCCCGCTCAAAAGCGGGCTTTTTTTATTGCTATAATCTGAACCGGTTCACGCCTGATTTTCAGAGGACTTTTTTTCTTCCGCTGCAAAACGGCGCTTCCATGCCAGTGCACTGAAAGGCAGGAATACCAGATAGGCCAAGGCTGTCAGTGTCAGTGTCTGCCAGGTAAAGCTCATCAGAAAACCGGCATAGATCACTACGCCGAGGATCAGCGGCATAACAAAGTCACGACGGATAAAACTGCCTGCGGTTTTGCCGTTATAAACCGGCAGACGGCTGACGAGCAAAAAGGCAATCACAATCGTGAAGCCTGCAGTGCCATAGGCCAGAGCCTTGCTTGGCAACACGCCGAGGAAACCGGAATAGACCGGCAGCAAAACCAGCATTGCACCGGCCGGTGCCGGAACGCCGATGAAATAATTACCCTGCCATGCTGGCTGGTTCGGATCTTCCAGCATCACATTAAAGCGCGCTAAGCGCAGGCAGCAGGCAATCGTATAGATCAGTGCGGCAATCCAGCCGAAAGAACCGGCCTGATCCAGCATGAACAGATAGAGCACCAGTGCCGGAGCTACGCCGAAATTGACGATATCGGCCAGAGAATCCATCTGGGCACCGAATTTGGAAGACCCTTTCAGGAGCCGCGCAATCCGTCCGTCAATGCCGTCGAGAAAGGCTGCCAGCAGCACCATAGCCACGGCCTGCTCAAAACGATGCTCAATGGCAAGGCGGATACCGCTCAAGCCTGCACAGATCGCAAGAACGGTAATCAGATTAGGAATGATGATCCGCATCGGAATTTCAGAAAAGCGCGGACCGCGCCCTTCCGTATTGCCATTTGGATCCAGCGGCGGGAAAGGTGCTTCAAGCATCAGGCAATCCGCACGGTTGGCGCAGTGCGCGTTTCATCAAACTCTGCCAGAACGGTCTCACCTGCCACAGCCGTCTGGCCGACAGCAACGCGTGCAACGGCACCTTTTGGCAGGTAAATATCATTACGCGAACCAAAGCGGATCAGGCCGAAGCGCTCGCCGGTTGAAAGATCTTCACCGGCTTTTGACCAGCAAACGATACGGCGGGCTACAAGACCGGCAATCTGCACTACGGCAACGGTGCCATGGGCGCTGTCGATCAGCACCGAATTGCGCTCATTCTCAGTGCTGGCTTTATCCAGTTCCGCATTCAGGAATTTACCCGGGCGGTGCATCACGGCAGTGATTTTGCCACGCACCGGTGCACGGTTGATGTGAACCGAGAACACATTCATGAACACGCAGATGCGCAGCATCGGCTCTGTACCCAGATCCAGCTCTGCCGGCGGAACGCACATGCCAACGGAAGAAATCTTGCCATCTGCAGAGCTGATGACGAGTTTGTCATCCAGCGGCGTGATGCGCAGCGGATCACGATAGAAATAAATGCACCAGATGGTCAGCACCATCCCTACCCAGAACAAAGATTCCCACAACCAGCCAAGCAACAGCGACACAACAAAAAATGCTGCGATAAAGGGGTAGCCCTCGCGGTGGATAGGAACAAAAGTATTGCGAATGGTATCGGACAGGCTCATCGGTTTTCCTCAGATTTTGCGCTTCAATAACGCAAAGTAACAGCGTTTAAAATGATTAAGCGCAAACAGCGCAACAAAATTCATGATATTCGTGCTTTATCATAACAAAATGCTCACAGAACATTACCGCAAGCACCGGTTTTGATTTTTTTATATTCCGTATCGGCACGGAATCAAAACGGTTCAGGTGATGTTGATCTCACCGGAACCGCCATTGCTGCATGCATATACAATGAACAGCCAGCGCGAATATCTGCTGTCATCATAGAGGATCATCGGTGCCCTGTCATTCTCCGGCAGGGGCGCCGCGAATAACAACACCAAGTTCATCGCTTTCACGAACCTGACGCAGACGGGCTTCCGCTTCATCAGCTTCACGCTGACGATCCCACATGGAAGCATAAAGTCCGCCTTCTACCAGCAGATCACGATGGGTACCACGCTCGGCAATCTGGCCGTCTTTGAGCACGATAATTTCATCGGCGCTGATAACGGTCGACAGACGGTGCGCAATCACCAGAGTGGTGCGGTCACGGCTGACCAGATCCAGAGATTGTTGGATATCCTGCTCGGTTGCTGTGTCCAGTGCCGAGGTTGCCTCATCAAGGATCAGGATCGGCGGGGCTTTCAGAATTGTACGGGCAATCGCGACGCGCTGCTTCTCGCCACCGGAGAGTTTAAGTCCGCGTTCGCCAACCATTGACTGATAGCCTTCCGGCAATAGCTGGATGAAGCGGTCGATCTGCGCCAGCTTGGCAGCCTGTTCCACTTCCTGCTCAGTCGCCGACGGACGGCCATAGCGGATATTATAGGCAATCGTATCGTTAAACAGCACCGTATCCTGCGGCACCATACCAATCGCATGGCGCAGGCTGACCTGCGACACTTCGCGGATATCCTGCCCGTCAATTGTCACCGAACCCTGCTGCACATCATAGAAACGATAAAGCAGACGGGAGATGGTTGATTTACCTGCACCGGACGGTCCTACAATCGCAATGGTTTTGCCTGACGGTACTTCAAAGCTGATATTGCGCAGGATCGGACGGGACGGATCATAGGCAAAGCTGACATTGTTGAAGCGGATTGCCCCTTGCGAGACGGCCAGAGCCGGTGCATCGGGCTTGTCTTTGACCTCTTCTTCCACTTCAAGCAAATCAAACATCTGCTCAATATCGGTCAGACCCTGACGGATTTCACGATAGATAAAGCCGATCATATTCAGCGGTAATGACAGCTGCATCAACAACGCATTGATGAAGACGAAATCGCCGAGCGTATGGGTTCCGGCCTGTACTTCGCGGGCAGACATCACCATCAGGATCATCATGCCGACACCGAAAATCACGGCCTGACCAAAGTTCAGCCAGCCAAGCGATGTCCATGTCTGGGTTGCCGCTTTTTCATAACGTGCCATCGAGCGGTCATAGCGCTCTGCTTCCATGGCCTCATTGCCGAAATATTTGACTGTTTCAAAATTCAGCAGTGAGTCAATTGCTTTGGTATTGGCATCCGTATCGGATTCATTCATTTCGCGGCGGATATTAATACGCCAGTCACTCGCCTTGACGGTGAACCACATATAGAGCCAGACCGTTGCCGCAACCACGATCAGATAGCTGACACCATAGGCAAAACCGAAAATCGCTGCGGTCAGCGCAAATTCCAGCAGGGTCGGTACCGAGCTCAGAATGGTGAAGCGCACAATGGTTTCAATGCCTTTGACGCCACGTTCAATCACACGGGACAGGCCGCCGGTGCGGCGCTCAAGGTGAAAACGCAGCGACAATTTATGCATATGCACAAAAGTCCGATAGGCAAGCTGGCGCACTGCATACTGGCCGACGCGGGCAAATAATGCATCGCGCAACTGGTTCAGACCGGCCTGAATGATACGTGCCAGATTATAGGCAACGACCAGCATCAAAGCGCCGACAAAAATCTGCGGCACCCAGCTTTCCGGTTTGAAAGAACCGTCCAGCGCATTGGTTGCCCATTTAAAAAAATAAGGCACCAGCATCAGCACGAATTTGGCGATGACCAGATAGAAGGTCGCCCAGACGACCCGCATTTTGAGATCATGACGCTCACTCGGCCACATATATGGCCAGAGTTTCGCCAGTGTTTTCAGGGTCTGACCGGATTCTGCCGAGACTGTTTTTTGTTTTTTCATCTTTTTTATTTAACGCCACAGACGGTCACTGCTGCCGCCTTCATGCTGTATTGCGGTCTAGAGCATATTTCCTTAACCTTGGATCAGTTTAAGGAAATATGCTCTAATTTTAAAGTGTTAGAGCGAGTTTTGCGTGCCAAGTCTGGCACACGGCGCTCTAAGCGCCGCAGAATTGCTGCAAGTTTCTTCATCGTCTTATCATAGCTGCAGGTGTGATAGAAACAAAACGCCTGCACAATGTTGTGAGGAAGACAAACACGCTCCGGAGAAACAGGATTTACGGTAGTTTCTGCTTCACATCCTGCTCGCTGAGCGGGGTTTTCGGCATGACGAAAACCTGTCCCGGCCAGATCAGGTCAGGGTTCTTAATCTGATCAGTATTGGCCAGATAAATCGTGGTGTAACGCGTGCCGCTGCCATAAGTGCGCTTGGAGATTGTCCAGAGATTATCGCCTTTACGGATAATCACCGAGCCTTCCGCTTTTTCCAGAGGCTGTGCCTGTGTCTCTCCGGCAGGCTGGCTTTCCTGAGCGGCCTGTCCGGCATCCGGTGCATTTTGCGCGGCGATTGCAGGAGCAACAGCCGCAATATTCTCACCGGCTTCGCGACGGAAAGGTACACGCGCTGTGGCCAGAATTTTACCGCCCTTATCCATCAGATCAGCACGGATAATATAGTCACCGACAGCAAGCGGCTGCTGGGTCTGCACCAGATAGCGCCCCTCAGGGGTGATGACAGCTGTGCCGAGCAAAGTCTCATTGGCTGAGACATTAACCGTCTGGCCACCGCGTGCATGACCGGCGACAAATACCGAGCGGCCTTCAATCTCCACGGCCTCCACGGCAATGCTGACGGCATCCTGAGAATTGCCCTCTGCAAGTCCGCCCTGTACGGCCTGCGACGGCAGCAGGGTAACAGCAGCATCATTGCCATGCGCAGCTGCCGGTGCATCTTTATTCTCAGGTGTCTGCGCAGCATTTCCGCCACTGGCCTGCGGTGTGGTAATCATACGGCTGGCCTGACCAGGCTCCTCAACAAGTGCAAGAACCTGACCATCCGGTGTTGCAGGAACGGAGAGGATCGCGGTCTGCTGCGATGTTGCAACGGAATTATCTTCCGCAGTTGCGCGCAGAACCAGCTGATAATCGCCGCTTTTCAGCGCCTCATCCAGAATAATTGCAAAATCACCGTTCTCACCGGCTTTAGCCGAACCGAGCACACGGGTTTTGGAAATCACATCAACCACAGAATTCGGTGCGGCTTTACCGGCAATGACCAGTGAGCCGTTGCCCTCAAGGCGCAGCACATCAAAAACCGGAACTGTGACACTCTGCTCAGGCACTGCCTTTTCGGGAGCAGTTGGCTTGGTATCCGCCGGTGCAGAAGTATTACCCGCAACAGGCTTGTCAGTCTGGGCAGGAGTTTCAGGCTGGGTCGTCGCAGCAGGCTTGTTATCTGTTGCTGTTTTTGAAGCAGGTGCCTGCGGAGGCTGATCCGTTTTCTGCGGAGCCATGCTAAAATATGCAAGAAGACCACCTGCTATAACAACAGCAGCAAAACCGGCAAGCGCATAACGACTATTCTGCATACGGGGCTGACCCTTTTAACACCAAGCTTAAAAAAATATTATAACATGCTGTGTCTGCTTATAAATCCAAATGTATAAGCAGCACATTTGCCAACAACTAGCGCTTTTTTATTGTTACAGCAAGAATATCACATATCAGCGCCAAAATTCTTGTCACATATTGCGCGATAAGATGTCAGCCATGCATGGTTTTCGGTGCAAGGCCATGATTTTAAAAAGACTTCGGAAACAGCGGTGAAAGAGCTGGTTTTTTATACGGATTATTAGCGGCCGACTTCACTACATAAACTTGACGACAAACAGCCCGCGCGCGAAAAGAAAGCATGAGCAAGATTCGATCAATATGTGTCTATTGCGGTTCTTCAACCGGCAATAATCCGGTTTACCGGGAAGCAGGACTGGCTCTTGGCCGCTCCATTGCAGAAAACGGTCTTCGCCTGATTTATGGCGGCGGCACAAAAGGGATTATGGGCGCAGTTGCTGAAGGCGCTTACAAAGCTGGCGGCAAAGTCACCGGTATTATTCCGACATTTCTCCTCAATAAAGAAGCTGACGGCAAGCAGAATGAAATGCTTGATGAGCAGATCATTACTGAGAATATGCATCAGCGCAAACAGCTGATGTTTGAACGCTCGGATGCATTTGTCACCCTGCCGGGTGGCATCGGTTCTGTTGAGGAAATCGTGGAAATGATGACCTGGGCACAGCTCGGCCATCATAAAAAGCCGATGGTTTTCGCCAATATCAATCATTTCTGGGAGCCGATGATCGCCATGCTCGATCATATGCGCACAGAAGGCTTTATCCATACCGGCCATCGCGTGCAGCCTAAAATGCTGGATACTGTGGAAGAAATTATTCCTTACATTTTTGATGCAGCCGCTAAAGGCGATGCATCCGGTGATGAAGAGATTATTGCCCGCATGTAAGCAGATTACATGACTATTATAAAAGCCCCTCAGTGAGGGGCTTTTTTTATTGCGTAAATTAAGCTGTGTGGGCGAGTATAAAATCTGCTCTTGCCTCAACATCTGACTTAGGCAACTCCATCAGAGTGAAGCCATAATCTTGATAGACTGCCAGCATAGCAAAAAATGTGCGCTCAGCCTCTTGCAGTGATTGCTTGCGCTCTTCGTCTCCCTGATAAATCTCTGACCAGTGCGGCGCGATGAAAACGGTTTTATTATAGCGAAAGTGCTTCACTGCCTGATGCACATGATCCGGCACAGACAGGCCGGAGAGGGTAAGGTAACCGGCAATATCGGCCAGCCCGCGGTCAAAGAAATACGGCTTGTCAGATACTGTATGTGTGGCCAGCAGGTGAGAGCGCATTTCCCATGACAGCATCATTTCCGCGAAAAGTGCGGGATCGAGCCATGGCAAAGCCTTGCCACTGATTTTCACCTGATCCTGAATGATATGTCGTCCGGCTTCCTGACTATGCTGATAGCCCCGCTGTTTGAGAATATTGAGCAGAGTGGTTTTGCCGGAGCCCGGGCCGCCGGTAAGTATATAAAAATGATCCATAACAGACCCTTCTGTTTTCAGAGAATTGAAAAATTGGACAGTTCAGAGGGGAAGGCGGCGGGATAAAATGAGGCAGCAGGGAGCTGCGAATATAAAGAGCCGCGAAGAAAATTATTTGATTGAAAAGACAGGATAAAAAACATCTCTGGCCGGTTATTAATAATCCGGCCAGACGATTATAGACATGTGTTTATGAAGGCATATGATATTGCAGGAATTTATCCTGACGTACATCATAAAGCTGGCCGGTGATGGTCAAAGCCGGATCGGCGAGCTGCACGATTTTTGCAGCCACATCAGCCGGATGCGGCAGTGTTTCCGGATCTTCACCCGGCATTGCTTTGGCGCGCATCGCTGTGCGTGTAGCACCCGGATTGACGGAGTTAACCCGTAGCGGCATTTGTTTGGTTTCTTCTGCCCATGAGCGCCCCATCACTTCAACTGCAGCTTTGGAAGCGGCATAAGGCGCCCAGAATGCGCGTGCTGTATGGGCAACGCCGGAAGACATCAGAATAGCGCGACCGGCATCCGAACGGCGCAGCAGCGGGTCAACCGAGCGGATCAGGCGCCAGATTGAGGTCAGATTGGTGCTGATAACATTGTCAAACACCTTGGCTTCCACATGGCCGACCGGAGAAATAGTGCCAAGCACACCGGCATTGGCGACTAGAATATCCAGTTTGCCCCAGCGGTCATTGATGGATGAACCGAGCAGATCAAGTGCAGGCATGTCTTTCAGATCAAGCGGGACAAGGGTTGCTGTATTGCCCATTGCCTGAATTTCATCATCAAGTTCTTCAAGGCCGCCGACAGTCCGCGCAACAGCAATGACATGGGCACCGCGTTTCGCCAGTTCCAATGCCAGAAAATAACCGATGCCGCGGGATGCGCCGGTCACCAGTGCTGTCCG
>NZ_ANNO01000448.1:0-3745 GCF_000409565.1 Pseudochrobactrum sp. AO18b | reverse complement strand
TTTTAGGATTTTAGCCGTTGCTGGAAAGTAATGCGAAATTGTGAATATTCGACAATTCTTCCTGATCGACCAGACGGGTCGGATAGTCGCCCGTAAAATAATGGTCGGTAAATTGCGGAGCTTTCGGATTACGCTTCTCGCCGCCG
Organism: Pseudochrobactrum sp. AO18b; assembly: GCF_000409565.1. Lineage (NCBI taxonomy): Bacteria > Pseudomonadati > Pseudomonadota > Alphaproteobacteria > Hyphomicrobiales > Brucellaceae > Pseudochrobactrum > Pseudochrobactrum sp. AO18b. Next base: position 3,599 of record NZ_ANNO01000448.1, on the reverse strand, counting down.
ACTGCCTCGTAAAGACCGTCAATGGAGAGGAACTCCAGCGAATCCGCGCCAATATAATCGCACATTGCTTGCAGATCCGGATATTGGTTGGCCAGCAGCTTGTCTGCATCCGGCGTATCAATACCGTAGAAATCCGGATGATGGATCATCGGGGAGGCCACACGGATATGCACTTCCTTGGCTCCGGCATCGCGGATCATTCGCACGATTTTCATCGAAGTGGTGCCACGCACAATGGAGTCATCCACCAGCACAACACGTTTGCCTTCAATAATGGCACGGTTTGCGGAATGTTTCAGCTTTACGCCGAGGGCGCGGATCTGCTGTGTCGGTTCAATAAAGGTACGGCCGACATAGTGATTGCGAATAATGCCGAGCTCAAACGGAATACCGCTGGCTTGCGCATAGCCGATTGCTGCCGGAGTGCCGCCATCCGGCACAGGCACTACAACATCCGCTTCAACCGGAGATTCTTTGGCCAGATTAATACCGGCGTTTTTACGCGCAACATAAACATTGCGGCCGCCGACAACGGAGTCAGGACGGGCAAAATAGACATATTCAAACAGGCAAACACGTTCCGGCTTGCGGTTCGAGGCCTTGATGGATGTGGTGCTGATAGAGCCGTCTGCCTGTGTTTCGCAGATGATAACTTCGCCGTTTTCCACATCGCGGATATATTTCGCACCGATAATGTCGAGTGCGCAGGTCTCGGAGCAGAAAATCGGCTTGCCGTCGAGTTCACCCATAACCAGCGGGCGGATACCGACAGGATCGCGCGCTGCAATCAGTTTAGTGCGGGTCATAGCGAGGATCGCATAGCCGCCTTCAACCTGACGGATTGCATCGACAAAACGGTCGCTGGATGACGCAAGGCGCGAACGGGCGATGAGATGCAGCACAACTTCAGAATCAGAAGTGGACTGGCAGATCGCACCGGAGGCAATCAGATGACGGCGCAGGCTCAGACCATTGGTGAAATTGCCGTTATGGGCAATGGCGATGCCGCCGACTTCCAGTTCGGCAAATAGCGGCTGCACATTGCGCAGCACAGTTTCACCGGTAGTGGAGTAGCGCACATGACCGATCGAAAGATTGCCCGGTAGCTGCTTCAGTGTTGCAGGATTGGTGAAATGATCGCCAACCAGTCCCATGTGACGTTCGGAATAGAAGCGTCCTTCATGATAGGAAACAATACCGGCCGCTTCCTGTCCGCGATGCTGCAGGGCATGAAGGCCGAGAGCTGTCAGCGTTGCTGCATCCTCATGGCCGAGAATGCCAAAGACGCCGCATTCTTCATGCAAGGCGTCTTCATCAAAGGAAAAACGGGAAGAATTATGAAGCGGTTCTGTGCCGCCGCTCTCTCCTGTGTGAGAGGCGCAGATCTTCTGAGAATGATCTGACGAAATATGGGCGGTTTCACCGGAATGACTTATCATAGCCGCTGGGCCTTTCGATTGCAGAGCAATTAAAAATGCTCTCTATCATAAGAGTGCTTTTGCTGCATAGTCCCAAAACCGAAAGCTTTCCGGTTGCAGTGCCATGCAAAAGGAACAATTCAGAGCATTACGCAGAGTTCAGACGACTGAGGCTCAAAATGCAGCTCTGATGAAAAGTCTGAGCGGGACATCAGGAAGAGGGTGTTCGGGAGACGATTATGTTTTCTGCTGTTCTCAGCAGGAAAATTGCTCCTTCGCAGACATTACTCCCCATATGTCTCTGATTTTCAGCCTCATATATGGCGGTTAGTCCTTAGACACAACAGTTCTCCTCAGGTTTTAAACAATAGCACAATTTGGTCGCAGTCTGTGCGGATTATTTTATCGCTTGCGTCAGTTGCGATTTCAAATTAATAAACCGAGCGTTCAGTCTATTTTAGAGGTGCGCTATGCGCGTAACAGATCCTGAAAAACATCAGGCAAAGAAACAGATGATTTTGGAGGCGGCGAAAGCCTGTTTCGCGGAGCAGGGGTTTCACCAGACTAGCACGGCACAAATTTGTGCGGCGGCAGGTGTCAGTACCGGAAATCTGTTTCATTATTTCGCTAGCAAGAAAGCAATCATCGCTGCGATTGTTGAAGAAGATTTGCAGCAGACCCAGATATTTGTCGCGGCATTGCGCGAGCAGGAAAATCTTGTGACCGCATTGGACGCTTTTTTTGATGTGGTGCTGGATGTTTCTTCTGACCCTGAACAGGCATCGCTGGCTCTGGAAATTGCTGCAGAGGCAGGGCGGGATGCGGAGATCGGTGTTTTATACCGGCTGAGCACCCGTGTGATGCGTGAGGAACTGGAATATCTGGTCAGCCTCGGAATGGAGCGCGGACAGTTCAGCCGGCAATTTTCTGCCGCGTCGGTTGTGCATTGTCTTATGGTGACGGTGGACGGTATTTTCAGCCGCGTTTCTGTCGACCCGCAATTCAAACCTCAGGAGCAGAAAGCAGCATTGAAAACAATGATGACGGGCGTGCTTGGTCTTGCAAATGGCAAGGAGGCGCAGAAATGAAATCAGATGTCCCGTCTCCGGCTGCAAAGCCTGTATCCCGTATTGCGGATGTGGATGCCCTGCGCGGATTTGCGCTGCTGGGCATTTTGCAGGTCAATATTCTGGCCTTTTCTTCCATTTTTTATGGGTTTCCAAACAGCGATGCAGAATTAAGTTTTGGTTTTAACGAAGTCGTGCAGTTAATCATCTCAACAATCTTTGAGATGAAATTCTATCTGCTGTTCTCTTTCCTGTTCGGCTATAGCGTCACGCTGCAAATGCAGTCGGCAGAGCGTGCCGGAGAGGCTTTTATTCCGCGTTTTTTACGGCGTCAGGCCGGTTTATGGATTGTCGGTCTGCTGCATGCAGTTCTGCTTTTCCATGGCGACATTCTGACAACCTATGCTGTGCTCGGCGTGGTTTTATTATATTGGCGGAACAAGCCGGATAACACGCTGATTAAAGCTGCGGTGTGGCTGATTGGTTTAACGGCATTGCTCTGGCTGTTGGTCGGCGCTTTGTTCTGGAATCCGGATCAGACAGACATTGCTGAACTCTTAGCTGAAGCGCAGCTGGCTCATACAGCCTATAGCGGCAGTTTTGGCGCAGTTATCATGCAGCATATAACAGAGCTGCAAACCATGTGGATTTTGCTGTTATTGATACAGGCGCCTTGTGCGCTGGCTATGTTCTTGCTCGGTTTTCTGGCAGGCAGGCACCAGTTTCTCGCGCAACCGGAGCTGTACAGGCCTTATCTGAAACCGGCAATAAAAGCCGCTATCATGATCGGTTTGCCCGCATCGGTACTGACTGCGCTGACAGGTTTGTTTGCAAGTGGCACAGAATGGGAAGTGTTTGGCTTGGCATTGACCCTTGTGACGGCGCCGCTGATGACTTTGGGTATAATCGCACTGATGCTCCGGCTTTTCGGCACAAAACATGGCCAGTTCTGGCGTGATGCACTGGCTCCGGCAGGACGCATGGCATTGTCCAATTATCTACTGCAATCGCTGATATGCAGTTTCATTTTCTACGGCTTCGGGCTTGGATTGATCGAGAAAACAACGGCAATTGTCAATGTTCTGATTGGCCTGTCTGTTTTCATTGTCCAGCT
>NZ_ANNO01000447.1:0-1262 GCF_000409565.1 Pseudochrobactrum sp. AO18b | reverse complement strand
GGCAGATTTATCTGCCGGCGTTTTTGTTAAATATGGGAACTGAATTTAGTTTGCCGGTTGAGCCGGTACATCATTCTCAGGCACATCCTGCGCGGAAGGCTGGGTGCCTAATTGCGGCTTCAGACGCTCAATGATTGCGGTTTCAGGGTCTTCCGGCAACATATCCACCAGCTGCTGGCCAAGAGAATCCAGCATCGGCTTGGATTTGGCATTGGTGATCCAGCTTGGCTGATCTGTAGCCACAAGCCAGTTGAAGAACAGCATTGCAACCACAACCAGCAGAACGCCGCGTGCCGCGCCGAAAATGAAACCCAATGTGCGGTCAAGCGCACCAATACGGCTGTCGATGATGAAATCGGCAATTTTCATGGTGATGATTGATACAACAATCAATGTCACCAGAAAGACTGAACCGGCTGCCGCAATATTCAGAATGGTTTCATTGCTGATATATGGCTGCAGGTAAGGCACGACAGGCTTATAGAAGAAATAGGCGGCCAGAGCTGCCGCAGCCCAGGATGCCACCGAAAGCACTTCGCGCGAAAATCCGCGTACCATGGCCAGAATGGCCGATACGAGGGTTACCCCGATAAGAATTCCGTCTAGCAATGTAATCGGCATCCTGCCTAATTCCTCTGTGTCGGTCTGTCCCTCGGGACATATAATTTCGTGCGGGCATAATTGCCGCAGCTCAAAGATTTACAGTGTCTCGCGTCAGTCCGATAGAGTTGTGACACTTTTGTCGTCGAAAATTAACCTGAATTTCTTTCATAAATCACTAATTCGGGAGCCTATTGCAATTTAAAGCCGTTATAGCCTGTAAAAATTACAGCCTATGTCCGGTTGTTAATGCTCCGCATCCGTTATTTTAAGTTGCAGAGAGCCTATGATTCCCGAGTTTTCTGTTGTGATAGACCTATGCTAATCTCGGTTCTGCGCATTCTTTCCGGGGCCGGAAGCAGCAATTCTTGCCACCAGATCGGGCAGGGAGCCGGTTTCTGTCAGCGTGAAATTGCGTGGTTTTGACAATTCACCTCCGCCGACAGGCAGAACAGCCTGTTTAAAGCCGAGTTTTTCCGCCTCTTTGATGCGCTGAGCCGCATGAGCTACGGCACGTACTGCACCGGAAAGACTGACTTCACCAAAATAAACGCTATTGGCAGGCAGCGGAATACCGGCAAGCGACGAGACAAGCGCCGCCGCTACAGCCATATCGGCAGCAGGCTCGGAAATACGATAACCACCGGCCACATTGAGATAAA
>NZ_ANNO01000446.1:0-5073 GCF_000409565.1 Pseudochrobactrum sp. AO18b | reverse complement strand
GTTATCCCAGCCGACAACGGCGCGACGCGGTGTGCCGAGTGTAGATGGTGCCACAAGTGCCTGAATTTCCACGAGAACAGGGCGGGTGCCTTCCATACCGGCAAATACCGCAGCTCCCGGAGCTTTTTCATTACGCTCGCCAAGAAACAGTTCAGACGGATTGGAGACTTCCCGTAAACCTTTATCGGACATTTCAAAAACGCCGATCTCATCAGTCGGGCCAAAACGGTTTTTCACTGTGCGCAAGATGCGGTAATGATGGCCGCCTTCGCCTTCAAAATACAAAACGCCGTCAACCATATGCTCAACCACGCGCGGGCCTGCAATCTGCCCTTCCTTGGTCACATGGCCGACCAGCACCACAGCAGCACCCGTTGATTTGGCATAGCGGATCATCGCCTGCGCACCGGCGCGAACCTGTGTTACCGAACCCGGTGCGCTATCGGCCGCATCTGTCCATAAAGTCTGGATGGAATCGATAATCACCAGATCAGGGCGCGGCTTAGTATCAATGGTGGCTAGAATATCCTCGACATTGGTTTCCGCCGCCAGTTCCACAGATGTATCTGCTGCATGCAGACGCTGTGCGCGCAAACGGATCTGTGCCACCGCTTCTTCACCCGATACATAGATGATGCGGTTGCCACGACGTGCCAATGCGGCCGCAGCCTGTGTGAGCAATGTTGATTTGCCAATGCCCGGATCACCGCCGACCAACAGCGCAGAACCACGAACAAAACCGCCGCCGGTTACGCGATCCAGCTCACTGATACCGGATTGAATGCGCGGTGCATCTTCAATCTCACCGGAGAGCGTGGTGAGCGCAACGGCACGGCCTTTGCGCATCGCCATTTTGCCCGGACCCGAGCCGATGCCGCCGGATGTGCCTTCTTCGACAAGTGTGTTCCACTCGCCGCAGCCGTCGCATTTGCCTGCCCAGCGCGAATGCGTGGCACCGCAATTCTGGCAGATGAACTGAATCCGGTTCTTGGCCAAGTTATGCTCTTTCAGTGATCGTCATATTGTTCAGGCAGATAAGTGCCTTCGGCCAGATCGGTAAAGCGTGTGAATTCCGACTGGAAGGCGAGCTTTACAGTACCGGTAGGACCGTGACGCTGCTTGGCGATGATAACGTCTGCCGTGCCTTTGACTTTCTCAAAGTGCATTTTCCACTCGTCATATTTCGGATCGAATTCGTCGCGTGGTTCAAGGTTTTTGACGTAATATTCTTCACGATACACGAAGAGCACAACGTCCGCATCCTGCTCGATGGAACCCGATTCACGAAGATCGGAGAGCTGCGGACGTTTGTCTTCGCGGTTTTCTACCTGACGGGAGAGCTGTGACAGTGCGATAATCGGCACATTCAGCTCTTTGCCAAGGGCTTTCAGACCCGTGGTGATTTCGGTGATTTCCTGCACGCGGTTCTGCGCCGAGGCTTTGGACGAACCGGTCATCAGCTGAATATAGTCAATCACCAGACAATCAAGGCCGCGCTGGCGCTTGAGGCGGCGGGCACGTGCAGACAACTGCGCAATGGAGATACCACCGGTCTGGTCGATATAAAGCGGAATACGCTGCATCGTCTGTGTGCAGGCGATCAGCTTTTCAAAATCGGTTTCCGAGATTTCACCGCGGCGGATTTTGGATGAGGAAACTTCTGTCTGCTCGGAAATAATACGGGTTGCCAGCTGTTCGGCGGACATTTCGAGCGAGAAGAAGCCGACCACACCTCCATTGATGGCTTTCATTGAGCCGTCTGCCAGCTGTTCCCCCTGATAGGCCGCAGCAATATTGAAGGCGATATTGGTGGCAAGGGAGGTCTTACCCATACCCGGACGCCCCGCCAGCACGATCAAGTCGGAAGACTGCAAGCCACCCATCTTACCATCCAGCATGTGGATGCCGGTGGAAACACCGGAGAGGTGCCCGTCACGCTGGAAGGCTACGCCCGCGAGATCAATCGCGGTTTTAACGGCTTCGTTGAAAGGCTGGAAGCCACCGTCATAGCGGCCGGTTTCCGCCAGTTCAAACAGGCGGCGCTCGGCATCTTCAATCTGGCTTCGCGGAGCCATATCGACCGGCGCATCATAGGCGATATTGACCATTTCCTCACCGATACCGATCAGCGAGCGGCGTGTGGCAAGGTCATAGATCGCGCGGCCATAATCTTCCGCATTGATAACGGTTACCGCTTCGGCGGCAAGGCGCACCACATATTGAAACACGGTCATGTCGCCGACTTTATCATCGGCAGGCAGGAAGGTTTTCATGGTCACCGGATTGGCCATTTTACCAACGCGGATAAGCTCGGACGCCAGTTCATAAATACGGCGATGCAGCGGGTCGTAAAAATGCGGCGGCTTCAGAAAGTCCGAAACACGGTAAAAAGCATCATTATTAATCAGAATCGCGCCGAGAAGAGCCTGTTCCGCTTCGATATTGTTCGGGGCTTCGCGGTAAAGCGAATTCTGGGTGTCCCGTGTCTCTTCAAGTTTGTGAACAGTCGCGTCAGCCATAAAGTTCTGGATCCTTTGCCGCAATCAAGCGGGAATTATCCGGCAAAAAGCCGGACATCAGAGTCTGTTGAAATATGAGTGTAAACAATCTGCCGGTGCAGTTGAAGCGGCTATACCATGATTCACAGCGATTCACAGGCTGCAGCTGCAAGAACTGCCTGTCAGATAGTCGTCGCGTGGGGGCTTTTAACGGGATCAGTCCGCAGTCGCCAGCAAAGACTGGTGATAGCGGAGTTGGAACTGTCCGGTCAGAAGAAAAATATAGGCTGCCAATTCGCTCAGTTCTTCAAGGTTTTGAGCGGCTGCGCCGGTCAGGCCGGTTGTGAGGCCGAGATGCTCTTCTGCTGCCGTTGAAATCATCATGCACAGCGTTGCCAGCAAAAATGCCCCCCATGGCAGGCCGCCGGATTGCTGCAATGGTTTGAGCAATTTATGCGAGCCGTTTTTCAGCATCAGAACAGCGAGCAGTAAAACAGAGGCAATTAATGCGGGCATGATGGCCGGTTTGTACCAGAGCTGGCGTGATGAGAAGAAAGGGCCAAGCTCGGAAAGGCTGATTGGCTCAAGGAAAACCGCACCCCAGCTCAATTCCCGAACTGCGCAGATAAACCAGATCAATGCCGCACCGCGCCAGAACCATTTCCAGTCTGAACTGCCGGATTTTTGAAAAATCAGTGCCTGTATCATACCCAGAAACAGCAATATTGCCTGAGCATTTTCAACAGGGCCGTTTTCCCACGATGTCGATGCAGGGAGAATGAGCGCCAGCGGATAGGAAGCGAGAAGAACCAGTAATCCTGCTGATAAGACAAACAGGGTTGTTTTATTCAGGCGTGGGTGCAGCTTGGTTTGCACGCTGGGCATCAGATATTTATCCCTTGAAACAACAGCGCTCCGAAAGATGCGATGCAGGTTTCAGGTAAAAGAGCGCGTAAAAGCAAACAGATAAATGTCTGAAGCGCACCAGCGGTGCAATCGCCGGAACTTCACAATCTCTTGATAAAAACTTTATGAGCAACAGAGTGTCGTCAATTTGTCACAAAATTGCAGCCCGTTGACCGCTGCTTTAATAAACCAGATGTTTCGGGCTGGCTTTCTCGCTGCTGCTGTCATTGCAGGCTTTGAATTTACGCATTTCCAGTCGCTTAAGCCGCTTTTCCGCCTGCTCAATATAATTACGGGTCAGCGGCACGGCATCCTGTCTGTGTGCAAGCTGTATCTGAAACACCATCATATTCTGCCAGCGGAAGGCGGATTCCGATCCTGCCAAATAAAACTCCCACATCCGGCAAAAACGCTCATCATAAATGGCTTTTGCTTTGTCGCGGTTCGCCATGAAAGCTTCACGCCATGCTTTGAGCGTTTCCGCATAATGCAGGTGGAGGATTTCGATATCCGTTATAATCAGTCCTGCATTTTCAATATGCGGCAGGACTTCCGAGAGGGAGGGGATATAGCCGCCGGGGAAAATATATTTACGGATGAACGGATTGGTGACGGAAGGCTCGTCACTGCGGCCGATAGAGTGCAGCAGCATGGAACCGTCCGGTTTTAACAGCCGCGCAACTTGCTGAAAAAACTCGGCATAATGGGTAACACCCACATGCTCAAACATGCCGACAGAGCTGATCCGGTCGAATTGCTGGTTCAACTCGCGATAATCCTGCAACAAAAACTGTGCCTGTTGATTAAGCCCGCGCGCTTTTGCCCGTTGATTGGCAATCTGGAACTGCTCCTGAGACAGGGTTACACCGGTAACATCCGCGTCAAGAAATTCTGCAAAATACAGACCTAAACCACCCCAGCCGCAGCCGATATCCAGTAATTTATCCTCGGGTTTGATTTGCAGCTTGGCCGCAATATGCCGCTTCTTTGCAAGTTGTGCTTCCGCAAGGCTGGTCTGTGGCGTTTCAAAATAAGCGCAGGAATATTGCTTATCGGGATCAAGAAACAGATCATACAGTTCGCCACTCAGATCATAGTGCCGTTGCACATTTCTGGAAGAGCGTGCCAGCGTGTTCATTTGCTGTAAGGGTCTGAAAATTTTGCGTAATCTGGTTAGGATACGCATCCACGGCTCTTTTGCCGCCGTGGGGCCGGTATTCTCAAAGACCAGCCGCAGAAAACTGTAAATATCGCCTTCCGGAAAACTGATATCCCCGTCCATGAAGCATTCGCCGAGCTTCAGTTCCGGATCAAGAGCGATCGCTCTTTCCGCAGCTTTGTTGTGAAAGGCAAGCGTGACATGCGGCGAAGTGCCGTTGCCGTAAGTGTGTGTCGTGCCATCGGCAAATTGTACTTTAAGATCGCCGCTTGAGATCAGCTTGTTCAGAACCGAATGCAGCATGCTACTCATGTCTCATCCTCCTCCGATCTTGCAGAACCGGTTGAGCGGCGAATGAAGCGGCGAGTTTCCGCGCCTGTATCCGCCTTTCGCGCATTTCCAGAAAAAGTGCAAAGCGGTTTTCGCTGGATAATGCGTCAATACAAAGAGCTAAACACGGTACAGCGCTTTAAGAATAGCGGGTTTTATTGTTCTGGAAAGAGCGGGGCA
>NZ_ANNO01000445.1:0-10580 GCF_000409565.1 Pseudochrobactrum sp. AO18b | reverse complement strand
GTGTAATCATTTTCGCGTGATGGTTTCATAAATAAACGGGTAATAAAAAAGCTGCACCGGATGTCCGGTGCAGCCTTTCAGATACGAAATCTCTAGGAAAACGCTGATTATGCGTTTTCTTCGCCATCGAAGTCTTCGTCGAAAACTTCTTCAGCCAGAGGCTCTTCTTCGATGCCGTAGATAGCAGCAGCAGTCGACAGATCTTCACCTTTTTCCTGACGCAGAGCTTCGTCAGCTGTACGTGCGATGTTGATGGTGATTGTTGCCGATACTTCCGGGTGCAGAACGATCGAGATTGTGTGAATGCCGATTGTCTTGATCGCGTGGTTCAGGTCAACCTGGTTGCGGTTCAGCGAGAAGCCTTCAGCAGTTACAACATCAGCAACGTCACGTGTCGAAACCGAACCGTACAGCTGACCGGTTTCACCAGCCGAGCGAACAACGATGAAGCTCTTGCCGTCCAGCTTGTCAGCAACGGCCTGTGCTTCAGTTTTGCGTTCCAGATCACGGGCTTCGAGCTGAGCGCGCTGGGATTCAAAACGAGCCATGTTGGCTTCGTTGGCACGTAGTGCCTTGCCCTGCGGGAGCAGGAAGTTACGGGCAAAGCCGTCTTTTACAGTAACAGTATCGCCCATCTGACCGAGGCGGCTGATGCGTTCAAGCAGGATAACTTTCATTGGACTATTCCTTGAGTGTTTAAGTTCTGAATGTGTTTATGGTTATGAATTCTGAGACGGATCTTTGGAGAGCGGAGCGCCGCGCGATGTATCGAGCAGGCCGAATACCAGAAAGATCAGTGCAGAGAATGCGAAGATGATGAGCAGAAAATAGGCAAGCCACAGCGCAAACGGACGCCATGTGGCACCGCGTGTCCGCCAGTGAATAATTGCCAGACCGGCCATGATAAAGCCCGCAGCAAGCGCACCGGCGAAAGTGGTGGCGATCATGCTTGCAGGGCCGGACAGGAACATGGAACCGGCAAAGGTCAGTGCGAAAACCAGCAGAGCAGGGCGCGGCATGCGCAATGTTGCAGGCCAGTTATCGCGCGGGCGGCGCAGCACGCCGGAGCGTTCAGTGATGCGCAGCGCGAGATAGAAATTCGCAGTCAGGAACATCAGGCTGGTTGCAGCCTGAATGGCAGGCAGACCGAACAGCAGAAACTGCTGCAGCATTTCACGGAAATCGTCGCTTGCATTGAACTGCGGATCAGAGGCCTGCAGGCTTGCGATCATCGCGCCGGTCAGTTCACGCACCATTTCTTCACCATAGCCGATAATCGAGCCGACGATAATGAAGCTGACAGAAATCAGCAGTGCGAGGCGGAACATAATGTCCGGCAGCGGATACCATACCAGTGCATCTTTAGGGCCGCCCAGTTCCTGAGCAGGCCGCGCAAGACCGGCAAGATAAGCGCCGGTTGCAGCAGGGATGAAACTGGTGAGGGCAATCAGAACCGCAACCATAGGTGCGGCGAAAATAGCAACGGCAATGCTCGCTGTGGCAGCGGCAATCAGACCGGCGGCAGTACCCCAGCCAAGTGCGGCGATAAAAATAGGAAGAGGGGTGAGGACATAGAGAACCATAGCAAGGCCGGATTGAACCAGCACGCCGGACGCCAGCAGCGCGGCTGCAAGGCCCGCAAGAACACCGGTTCCGATATGTTTGCTATTGTAATTCATCTTAATCCTGCTGTCCTGCCCGGAAGTTTCCGGTTGCAGTTAGAGAACGATCGCTTCAGCGCTCTGTTCCCAACCTGACCTTACGGCCACTAAATCATTTATTCCGGTTTGATCGCTCCGGTGCGTAAAGATCAATTCGGGGTGTGCGGACACACCCCGAATCAAAAATCTTATTTCACAACATATGGCAGCAGGCCGAGGAAACGTGCACGCTTGATCGCTTTTGCGAGTTCGCGCTGTTTCTTCTGGCTTACGGCTGTAATGCGGGAAGGAACGATCTTGCCGCGTTCAGAAATGTAACGCTGCAGGAGTTTGATGTCCTTGTAATCGATCTTCGGTGCGTTAGGACCTGTGAATGGGCAGGTCTTACGACGACGATGGAACGGACGACGGGTCGGGATCTGATTGATATCAACCATTATTCTTCTCCTTCACCGGCAGATTCGTTGTCGCGTGGACGACGCGGACGGCGTGGACGATCGTCATCACGGCCGAAACGGTCTTCACGTTCACGACGGTCATCACGACGGCTCAGCATTGCTGACTGGCCTTCTTCGTGTTCTTCAACACGAATGGTCATGAAGCGGAGAACGTCTTCGTTAATACGCATCTGGCGTTCCATTTCAGCAACTGCAGCAGCAGGAGCATCGATGTTTACCAGTGTGTAGTAAGCTTTACGGTTCTTTTTGATACGATAAGTCAGAGGACGCAGTCCCCAGCTTTCGATTTTCCCGACTTTACCACCGTTAGCTTCAAGAACGCCCTTGTACTGTTCTACCAGTGCGTCAACCTGCTGCTGCGAGATATCCTGTCGGGCAAGGATCACATGTTCATAAAGAGCCATTGTCTTTGCCTTTCTTCAAAAAACCACCATCCGGATCAACGGCTAAGCCTCTGCGACTTGTCTATATCCGTAAAACGGAGAAGAAAGGACGCGGGTCGAGACGATCGAGAGCGGAGACACGGGAGGTTGAAATCGCTAGAATTTCTCCGGATATTTAAATCCGGCCTCCGTTCAGCCCCCAGCTGATGCCGGACAATGACGAGTGCCTATTAGTGGCTTTTTGAGGATTTTGCAACCGGCAAAAGCAAAGCTATGCGCGTTGTGCCGCTTATGCAGGCAAAAACACGGGTTATCGCAGCGGTGCATACGGGTTTTCAGGCGCGAAGACTTGACTTGAAAGCGGCTGAAAGGCACAGGGCTTTGCAGTTATAGATAATTTTATCGTATCCGCAGAGGCAATATAATATATATGTGTGCGGATCGCCAAACACAGATACAAAATAAAGAGGCTTTAATGACTGTAGCATTTACATTTCCGGGACAGGGCAGTCAGGCTGTCGGTATGGGCAAGGCTTTGGCTGAAACCTATCCGGAAGCGCGCGCTGTTTTCGAAGAAGTTGATGATGCGCTCGGTGAAAAACTCTCAACCCTGATGTTTGAAGGGCCGGAAGACCAGCTGACATTGACAGCAAATGCCCAGCCTGCGCTGATGGCAGTTTCAATGGCTGTTATGCGGGTGCTGGAATCACAGGGGCTGAAGCTGCAGGATAAAGTCGCTTATGTTGCCGGTCATTCGCTCGGCGAATATTCGGCGCTGTGCGCTGCCGGTACATTCTCCATTTCCGATACTGCCCGCTTGCTGCGTATCCGCGGCAATGCAATGCAGGCTGCCGTGCCAGTCGGTGAAGGCGCGATGGCTGCAATCATCGGTCTTGAACATGCTGATGTTTTTGCAATTTGCGAGCAGGCTTCCGCAGAAGGTTCTTGCCAGATCGCTAATGATAATGGCGGCGGTCAGCTGGTTATTTCCGGTTCCAAAGCCGCAGTTGAGCTGGCTGCCAAGCTGGCATCTGAGCGCGGTGCAAAGCGCGCAATCATGTTGCCGGTCTCCGCACCATTCCATTCCAGCCTGATGGCACCTGCTGCCAATGCAATGCGTGAAGCGCTGGCAACTGTGAATAAGCAGGCACCTGTTGTGCCGGTAATCGCCAATGTGCGCGTTGCTCCGGTTAAGGATCCTATCGAAATTGCTGATCTGCTTGTTGAACAGGTCACAGGTCAGGTGCGCTGGCGCGAGACTGTTGAATGGTTCGCAGGCCACGGCGTGACAACGCTTTATGAAGTCGGTTCTGGCAAAGTGCTGACCGGCTTGGCACGCCGCATCTCCAAAGATGTAACCGGTGTGACTGTCGGCACTGCTGAAGAGATTGATGCTGTCCTGCAAGCTCTGCTTGCATAACTTAAGATGCAGACGCTGCTGGCGTAATCGCTCAGATTTTGAAGCGCTGAAAATAATGTTATAAAGCGGACGAAGATTGTCCGCGTATCAGATTCAAGAGGATTTCATGTTTGATCTGACTGGCCGTAAGGCTCTCGTAACCGGTGCAACCGGCGGTATCGGTGAAGAAGTAGCACGCGCGCTGCATGCACAGGGCGCTATTGTTGCTCTGCACGGCACCCGCGTTGAAAAGCTGGAAGCGCTGGCCAAAGAGCTGGGCGAACGCGCTTATATCTTCCCTGCGAACCTTTCCGACCGTGAAGAAGTGAAGGCGCTTGGTCAGGCTGTGGAAAAGCAGCTCGAAGGCGTCGATATTCTGGTCAATAATGCCGGTATCACCCGTGATGGTTTGTTTGTACGTATGAGCGATGCAGACTGGGATGCGGTGATCGAAGTGAACCTGACTTCCGTATTCGGCCTGACCCGCGAGCTGACCCATCCTATGATGCGCCGCCGCTTTGGCCGTATTATCAATATTACATCCATCGTCGGTGTAACCGGTAATCCGGGACAGGCCAATTACTGCGCTTCTAAGGCCGGTATTATCGGCTTCTCCAAATCGCTGGCTCAGGAAATTGCTTCGCGCAATGTGACTGTGAACTGCGTTGCTCCGGGCTTTATTGAGTCGGCTATGACCGACAAGCTCAATGAGAAGCAAAAAGACACAATCATGTCGGCTATCCCGATGAAGCGCATGGGCCAGGGTGCTGAAATCGCATCGGCCGTTGTCTATCTGGCAAGTAATGAAGCCGCTTATGTGACAGGCCAGACCCTGCACGTAAATGGTGGTATGGCCATGATCTGATGAAGATCCGGCCGGTTTCTGAACGGTTCCGGCCGGAATAATGATGAATAAAAGAACTTTAAAAAGCTGATAATACAGCAATAAAGCTCTTTTTTCTGTTGTTTTAACGGTTTTTGCTCTGTTTCGCTGTGGTTGCTTGTTAAAATGGACTTTGCCAAACAGCAGAACCGTGATAATGCCCCGAATATTGCTGCGCTGCATGTTTTATGCTTCGTGGCGGCTGCAGTGATAAAATATGATTGCGCTTCAACGGCGCAGCAGTTAAATCGCTGCAACTGAAATATATTGTATAATGCGTCTGAAATGCATTTCTGTTTCAGGCATTATGCAGTAGGAATATCCACAGGATGCTTTTCATTGTGATGAATGTTGCAATGGTGAGTTATCTTAACACTTGATTACAATCAGCCATGCCGCTACCAAGGCTATGGTATTAACAGGTCGAGGTCCGACATGAGCGACACCGCAGAACGCGTCAAGAAAATCGTTGTTGAACATCTGGGCGTAGATGCCGATAAAGTAACTGAAGGCGCAAGCTTCATTGATGATCTGGGCGCAGACAGCCTGGACACAGTTGAGCTGGTAATGGCTTTCGAAGAAGAATTCGGCGTAGAAATTCCTGATGATGCAGCTGAAACCATCCTGACGGTCGGCGACGCTGTTAAATTCATCGATAAAGCTTCTGCCTGATTATTTGTATAATCGGCAGGCAGATATCGGGCCGGAAGATCATATCTTCCGGCCCTTATCGTTTGAAGCGCGGAAAATATTTGAATAAGGCTCAGGCAATGTTTTTACTGCCTTTATGCCGGTCAGACAGTTCTGTTTGCGGATCTGTAATTAACCACTCCACAAAAGCGCTGTAACAATCTATTAATTCTGCGTAATTCTAACCCTTGATCGATTCCGGTCGAGATATTACGCGGTTGATTAATCTGTGCCGCCTGCCGTTGGCGAAGACCAGCGAGAAACAGGGTCAGGTGCAGGGAAGGATACATATGAGAAGAGTCGTCGTTACCGGTCTTGGCCTGGTGTCACCTTTGGCAAATGGTGTTGAAGAAACCTGGAAGCGTTTGCTCGCCGGCCAAAGCGCAGCGCGCCGCGTGACCGAATTCGAAGTTGACGACCTTGCCTGTCAGATTGCCTGCCGTATTCCTGTTGGCGATGGCACGGACGGCACATTCAACGCTGATCTCTATATGGAACCGAAGGAACAACGTAAAGTTGATCCTTTCATCGTCTATGCGGTCGGCGCTGCCGATCAGGCACTGGATGATGCAAACTGGCATCCGGAAAGCGATGAAGACCAGATCCGCACCGGCGTGCTGATCGGTTCCGGTATCGGCGGTATCGAAGGTATTGTTGAAGCCGGTTATACGCTGCGCGACAAAGGTCCGCGCCGTATTTCGCCGTTCTTCATTCCGGGTCGTCTGATCAATCTGGCTTCCGGCCATGTTTCGATCAAGCACAAGCTGCGCGGCCCGAACCACTCCGTGGTCACAGCCTGCGCGACCGGTACACATGCTATCGGTGATGCTGCCCGTATGATTGCTTTCGGCGATGCCGATGTGATGGTTGCCGGTGGTACAGAATCGCCGGTCAGCCGTATTTCTCTGGCCGGTTTTGCTGCCTGTAAAGCGCTCTCCACCAAGCGGAATGATGATCCGACAGCGGCATCGCGCCCATATGACGAAGACCGCGACGGTTTCGTTATGGGTGAAGGTGCAGGCGTTGTGGTTCTCGAAGAGCTGGAACATGCGCTGGCACGCGGTGCGAAAATCTATGCGGAAGTGATCGGCTACGGCATGTCCGGCGATGCTTATCACATCACTGCACCAAGCGAGAACGGTGAAGGCGCACAGCGCTGCATGGAAGCCGCGTTACGCAGCGCCAAAATCACACCGGATGCTGTTGATTATATCAATGCTCACGGCACTTCGACCATGGCTGATACGCTCGAACTGGCAGCAGTTGAACGCGTTGTCGGAGATTCAGCCTCGAAGATTTCCATGTCTTCGACCAAATCCTCGATCGGTCACCTGCTCGGTGCAGCCGGTGCGGCAGAAGCGATTTTCTCAACACTGGCAATCCGCGATAATATTGCGCCTGCTACGCTCAATCTCAACAATCCGTCGGTCAGCACCAAGATTGATCTGGTGCCGCACAAGCCGCGCGCCCGTCAGATTGATGTTGCTGTGTCGAACTCGTTCGGCTTCGGCGGCACCAATGCTTCGCTGATCCTGCGCCGCTATCAGGCCTGATACAGCATTTAGCTGATGGAATGAAAAGGCCGCTTTCAGTGAAGGCGGCCTTTTATTAAGAGCCTGTACCGCAACGGGTGAGGCCGTTTTTGAACGACAGACACAAGCAATCCGTATTTCAGATCAAAATACTCTCTTAAATATGGATTCTTTCTGTCGAAAGCTTTGTTCACGGGTTGCGGCATTCGTGCTTTTGCCGCAATTATTGTGCCCATTGAGTGAAGAAACTAAAAATACAGATTAATCGGCTCAGGCCCTTGGTTTTCATTGCCATCGGGTCGAGTTGAACCGGAGTGTAAGTGTGACGTCAGACCAATCATCTGAAAATAAATCTGCTGGTCAGCCTGCCGTTTCTGATAGCTCTGTTCAGAATAGTGCGTCACCATCTCATACGGGGAGCGCTGCCTCTGCGAGCGCGCATAAGCCTGTCACCTCCGATGAAAATGCAATTGTTGCACCGGTTTCTCCGGAAATCGCCGCAGCACCAGCTGCACCTGCTTCTGCTCCGGTATCACCATCGGCACCGGCTCAGCCGCAAGCTGCCGTACAAGCTGAAAAACCTGCGGTACCGGATGCGGCTGAGCCGGCAACAGGGCCACTGGTTCTGAAATCGGCAAGCGAAGCACTGCGCCCTGAACCGGGCACACCGCCGCCGCCGAAAAAGCGCAAACGTTCGCGTCATGCCCGCAGCCAGATTGTGGTTTTTGCCAATTTCATGCTGTCTATGCTGGTCTTTCTGGTGATCGGCATGGGTGCCTTGTTCTATTTCGGCAAGGTTCAGTTCACGACTGAAGGGCCACTGTCACAGGATTCGACATTCTTTGTGAAGCGCGGCAGCGGCATCATTGAAATTTCCGATCAGCTGGAGCGCGCAGACCTGATTACCGATGCGCGGATTTTCCGCTATGGCGCACGTGCTTATGGTCTGGAAAAGAGCATGAAGGCCGGTGAATATGCCATTCCTGCCCGTGCTTCCATGCGCGATATTATGAATATTTTTGTTGAAGGTAAGTCGCTGATGCATTCAGTGACCATTCCCGAAGGCCTGACCGTCCAGCAGATTTTCGACCGTATTGCCAATAGCGAATTGCTTTCCGGCGACCTGCCGAAAGAACTGCCTGTTGAAGGTAGTCTGGTAGCAGATACGCTGAGCTTCACACGCGGCACACCGCGTGAGGAAGTGGTCAATCGTCTGAAAACCGCGCAGGCCAAACTGGTGGATGAAGTCTGGGCCAAGCGCCGTGACGGTCTTCCGGTCAAAGACAAGAACGAATTTGTAACGCTTGCTTCCATCGTTGAGAAGGAAACCGGCGTGGCATCCGAGCGTCCGCATGTGGCTTCGGTTTTCGTAAATCGTCTGAATACCGGTATGCGCCTGCAATCCGATCCGACAATTATTTACGGTATTTTCGGCGGACGCGGCAAACCTGCAGACCGCCCGATCTATAAGTCGGATATCGAAAAAGAAACGGCCTATAATACCTATATAATCAAAGGCCTGCCGCCGACACCGATTGCCAATCCGGGGCGCGATGCTCTGGAAGCCGTCGCTAATCCGCTGAATACTCAGGATCTGTATTTTGTGGCAGACGGTACCGGTGGCCATGTCTTCGCGGCAACGCTGAAAGAGCACAATGAAAATGTGCGTAAATGGCGTGAGGTTGAGCGTCAGCGCAAGGAAAATCCGGCGGCAGGAGCAAATGGCACTGCACCAACGCCGGCTCCTTAACGATTGTAATTAAAGATACAGATAAAATATGATGCCGTCCGGCCATCCGGACGGCATTTTTGCAAAGGCCGCTTTCAAAGATAAACGGCGCAGATAACGGGTTTTAAGATGACAGTACAAAGCATGACCGGTTTCGCCCGCCATACAGCGACATTCATGTCGGGGGCGGATGAGAATGCGCAGACACGGATCAGCTGGGAAATTCGTTGTGTGAACGGTAAAGGGCTTGATGCCCGCTTTCGTATTCCGAACGGTTTTGATGATCTTGAACTGCAATTGCGCACGGCTTTGGGACGCGTTTTTGCCCGCGGATCGTTTCAGGTCAGCCTGACAATTGAAGAGCCGGAGGCGCAGACAGCGCTGGTTATTAATGAGGCTTTGCTGAGCAAAGTTATGCAGACAGCGCAGCAGTTGCAGAACCAATATGGTCTGGCGCCCGCCAGTGTGGATGCTGTGCTTAATCTTCGCGGTATTCTGGAGCCGCCGCAGACCTTGAGTGATGATGCAGGTAAAGCGGCTTTGAAAGCCGTATTGCTGTCATCCTTTGATGAAGCACTGGATGCGCTGAAACTGATGCGTTTGCAGGAAGGCAAGCGCCTGTCCGATCTGCTTGGCAGCCATGTTGACCGGATTGCGGAACTGGCAGTGCAGGCGCGTCAGGATACGTCCCGCAGTGCTGAGGCGATCCGTGAACGCCTTGCCGGGC
Organism: Pseudochrobactrum sp. AO18b; assembly: GCF_000409565.1. Classification (NCBI taxonomy): domain Bacteria; kingdom Pseudomonadati; phylum Pseudomonadota; class Alphaproteobacteria; order Hyphomicrobiales; family Brucellaceae; genus Pseudochrobactrum; species Pseudochrobactrum sp. AO18b. Next base: position 1,118 of record NZ_ANNO01000445.1, on the reverse strand, counting down.
AGGTGGCATTATTGCTGGATGCCATGAACAGCAATCGCAGTGCGGCGATCGTGCTGGACGAACAGCGTCTGCATATGGAAGCAGCATTTCTTGCCACTAAAGCGGATATTCAGGAGGAGCTTGACCGGCTGGATATGCATGTGGCTGCGGCGCATAAATTGCTCAGTGACGGCGGCCCTGCGGGGCGTAAGCTCGATTTCTTGTCGCAGGAATTCAATCGCGAAACCAATACGCTGTGTTCAAAATCCAATGCGGCCAGCATTACTGCAATCGGCCTTGAGCTGAAAGCGGTTGTCGATCAGTTCCGCGAGCAGGTTCAGAACCTCGAATAGTAAATATTGCAAGCGTTTCCGCTCCGCGTATAGTGAAGATCAGGTAATGCTTTAATAACTAAAAAACGCCGCAATTGCTGTGAAAAGAGAGAACAAAAGAGACATCATTGCGGCGCAATGATATCAGACATAGCAGTGAATAGAGAATCTGGAGCAGAATAGATTATGGCCATCTCCTTCGTGGAAAATGCTGTCGCACGACGCGGCCTTATGTTGGTCATTTCTTCGCCGTCAGGCGCGGGTAAGTCAACGATTGCACGTTTGTTGCTGGAAGACCGCGACATGGATCTTTCCCTGTCCGTCAGCGTGACAACCCGTCAGCGCCGCGCCAGCGAGATTGAGGGCGTTCACTATCATTTTAAAAGCGTGCGTGAATTCGAGCGTCTGCGTGACAGCGATGCCCTGATTGAATGGGCAGAGGTGCATGGCAATTATTACGGAACGCTGCGTGAGACTGCGGAAAACGCCTTGGCAGATGGCCGTGACATGTTGTTTGACATTGACTGGCAGGGCGCGGAACAGCTTCAGGCCAAAATGCCGGCCGATGTCGTATCTATTTTTATTCTGCCGCCGACCATGAAAGAACTTCAGATGCGTCTGAACCGCCGTGCGGAAGATACGCCTGAAGTGATTGAAACACGTCTGAACAATGCGCGTTTTGAAATCCAGAAATGGAGCAAATATGATTACATTGTTATCAATGAAGATCTGAACCAGTCCTATGCCGCCGTGAAGTCCATTGTTATGGCTGAGCGTCTGCGCCGCGACCGTCGTCCGGGCCTGTTT
>NZ_ANNO01000444.1:0-9893 GCF_000409565.1 Pseudochrobactrum sp. AO18b | reverse complement strand
TTTTTTTTATATCTCAGAGCTGGTTTGCCAGATGCACAAATTCTTCGACGCTGAGCGTCTCTGCACGGCGCGTCGGATCAATGCCTGCTTTATTGAGCAGGGTTTCACCACCAAGCGGCTTGAGGCTTTGGCGTAGCATCTTGCGGCGCTGCCCGAATGCCGCTTGCGTTACGCGCTCCAGAAGCTGCGGTGGGCAGGCCAGCGGCTCTTCCCGCGGGATCATATGCACAACGGCAGACGTGACTTTCGGCGGCGGTGTGAAAGCCTGCGGCGGCAGATCAAAGGCGATTTTAGACTGCGTACGCCATCCGGCCAGCACACCAAGACGGCCATAGGCATCATCACCGGCACGGGCAACAATGCGCTCGGCAACTTCCTTCTGGAACATCAGGGTCATCGAGCTGTAAAAAGGCGGCCATGGCTCACTCAGCAGCCAGCCGATCAGCAATTGCGTGCCGACATTATAAGGCAGGTTAGCGATGATTTTCGGCTTTTTGGCCGGATCAGGAAACAGCGCCTTAAAATCCTGCTGCAAAGCATCACCGGAAATGACACGTAAACGCCCCGGATATTCCGCAGCGATTTCCTCCAGCGCGGGCAGGCAGCGCTCATCACGTTCGATTGCCGTGACAATGCCGCCCTGAGCCAGAATAGCGCGTGTCAGACCGCCGGGGCCGGGGCCGACCTCAATCACCGGCTGATCCTGTAGGTCACCGGCCTGTCGGGCAATTTTGGATGTCAGGTTGAGATCGAGCAGGAAGTTCTGGCCGAGGGATTTTTTGGCATTCAGTTCGTGACGTTCAATCACATCACGCAGTGGCGGCAGATTATCAATGCTCATTCAGTCTTGTGTCCGTTTATGATTATGTGCCAGCTCTGCGGCCAGTTTAAGCGCGGCGATCAGGCTGTCCGGTCGGGCAATGCCGCGTCCTGCAATGTCAAAAGCAGTCCCGTGGTCGGGAGAGGTGCGGATGAAAGGCAGGCCGAGTGTTACATTGACCGTTTCATCAAAGGCCAGCGCTTTGGCAGGAATAAGTGCCTGATCGTGATACATGCAGATTGCCGTATCATAGGTTGTCAGGGCCTGTTTGTGGAACATTGTATCCGCAGGCAGCGGGCCGCGAATATTGATACCTTCGCTTTTGAGCTGCTCAATAGCAGGGCGGATGACAGCATCATCTTCATGGCCGAGCGCTCCGCCTTCACCTGCATGAGGGTTGAGACCGGAGACTGCAATGCGCGGATTTTTGATGCCAAAACGTGTGCGCAGATCATGATCGGTAATGCGGATGGTTTCAATGATCGCAGCTGTTGTCAGTGCTTCCGGCACTTTATGCAGCGGAATATGAATTGTCACCGGCACAGCGCGCAATTGCGGGCCAGCCAGCATCATGACAGGTCGTACTTCAACCCCGAGATGGCGGGAAGCCAGATGGGCAAGAAATTCCGTATGCCCCGGAAAACCAAAACCGGCTTCGTAAAGCGGTTTCTTGGCGATAGGGCAGGTTGTGACTGCACTGGCCTGACCATCGAGCACATAATGTGTGGCGCGTTCAATCGCCTCGATAATACCGGCGGCATTGGCGGTCTGCGGCACGCCCGGCTTGTCAGTCAGCCGGTTGGCCAGAGGCACAACAGGCAGATGATGGCAAAAGCGCTGTGTTGCTTCAGACGGCTGGCAGATGCTGAAAGGGATATCAAGACCAAGCTGTCTGGCTCTTGCTGTCAGCAAGGACGGGTCGGCAAGGATAAAAAACGGAGGCAGCGCATGCTTTTCCCGCTGCGCCCATGCGGTGAGGGCAATATCCGGCCCGATACCGGACGGGTCGCCGATGCTCAGAGCGACCGGTGCTATGGAAGCCTCTCCATGCTGCGGAAAAACCATTTTATGCTCCGGTTCTGCTGTGTAATGAGGCCGTAAACAGAAAAATACTTAAATCAGATCAGCCACGCAGAATAATTTCTGCGTGGCTTTTTCAGGGTTAGCGATTAACGATTTTCGCTTTTTCGCGCAGTTCTTTGACATATTTCTTGCTGATTTCTTCAGCTTTCTTTTCCTGATCTGCATTGCTGCCGGTACCTTCCATGGAGAAAGTCAGCTGTGCAACACGGTCATCCGATACAGTGCGCTTGGCACAGACGGCGAGGAATTCAACGCCTTTATCAGTATCCTGAACCGCTGTCGGACGGCCTACAGCTGTTGCTTTCAACTGTTTTGACCATTCCGGCGGTAATTGCAGTTCCAGATGCTTGCCGAGATCACGCACGGTCACATCCAGCATACCTTTGGTCTGGGAACGTGTTGTTTCGCAGCTGGAGAAGCGGTTGCGCAGAGCATTGGCTTCGGAACGGCGTTTCGCCATTGTGCCTGCCGAGCGGCTGGCGGCAGGTACAACGAAAATCACCTGCTGCAATGTATATTCACTGGTTGAAGGCTTTTTCCCGCCATCCTTCAGCATGCGCTGAACAGCATCCTGCTCGCTCATCATACCTTCGGAGCGGAAGCGGGCGCCGATCGCACGGCTCCAGCCCATCTGCACCATGATAAAGGTTTTAAAATGCTTCGGCGTGATACCGGCCTGATTCATCAGCTGGTTAAGCTGCGCAACGCTCATTTTGTTACGCGAGGCAAAGCCTGCATAGGCAGTTTCAATTTCCTGATCCGAAACAACAATGCCGCGTGATTTCATTTCCACACGCTTGAGCATTTCTTCAACCAGCTCATCCTGAGCCTGCTTGTTGAGATTGCCGCCGCGGCGCTGCAATTTAAGGAAGGCAGCACGGTTCGCAATGTCCACATTGGTAATCGGATTGCTGTTGACGATCACTTTAATTTCGGCAGCTTTGGCAGTGCCGGTAAATTCCGTCACGCTCAAAGCTGTCATTGCAACAGTACCGGCAAACACAGCAGCCAGAATGCGTTTATTAAAATTCATGCTCATAGTAGCAAATTTCATACCTGGTTTCCCGTTCCGTGCCTCAGGACGTGATCGTCTCCTGATAGGGAGAAGTAATAGATAAAATGACTTCTGTTGTCACATCCTGTCAGGATTTTCATTCTTGTATAGATGAGCAGTTGCAGTGAAACAATCTCTCATCTGTTTAAGAATGCATGAAAACAGCGAATTTCGACCCCGTTTATACCCGCTCTTACCTGAAACTACGCAGACAATCTTTATTCTCCACAGTCAAAGCCTGTGTGATTGCTGCCATTATCCCCTGTTTGCATTGCTGTATTCCGATATACAGATGCGTTCCGAATGAGAATTAGAGTGTAAATCGTACGATTTTATGATGCGTTTGCGAAGTAATCTGCGTGCAAAACGCAGGTTCAGAGCGGTTCCTGTTAATATTGAGCCGGTAGAACCGCTCGATCTCTTTGTTTTCACGCATGTCGTTATCGGAAAATCGGTGCATGCTTTTTCGCGACCAAATAAAGAATTTAGAGCGAGCGCTATGATCCAATCTGAACGTAAACCGCTCTGGATAAAATTACGGCCCGCATAAAGCAGGCCGTAATATAATTTCTGATTGTCAAACGGGCTTAGAATGAACTGCCCAGATCGCCCAGTGTACGGAAGGAAATATTGAAGCCGACCGAATGGGAAATCTTATCCTGACCCGGACTGCGTGTCTGAATATAGGCCATCGAATAGGTGAAGCACTCATCATCATAGGCCAGACCGGATTGAGCACGTACCAGAGTTTCTGATACGATATCATAGGTACCGGAGCCAAACACACGCCAGTTTTCTTTGAAACGTGTTGAGGCGCTCAGGCTGACTTCCTGACGGTCATTCGCATAGCCATAATCCGGCTGCTTGGCAATATAAGCATATTTAACCGAGGCCTGAACAATCTGTCCGCTGTGGCTGGCTTCCACTTCACCGCGTTTGACGTCAAAATTATCTTTGTCAAAGCGTCCGCGTGCCGCAAATGCGAGACCGGAATTGTTGGACATGCCAAGCATTGCAACATAGTCAGAACGCTTGCCTTCAAGACCGGAATCCGCACCGGCACCGGCAAAGTCGCTTTCGGCAAAGGAGTTCAGGCCACCCAGCTGGAAGGACTGACCGGCAAGACCATGGATGGACCAGCCATTATTCATATTACCGGAATAGCGCAGACCAAGATTGGCGCGAGTACCGCCTTCAATACGGTCGTAACCGGAGAACTTGTCGCGCTGGAAAAGACTGGTCGCATCAAAGACAAAGCTCTGTGCATCTTCATTCGGCAGACGACCGGCATAAGGCTCGTCATTACGAACAAAAATCTGCGCTGTCGGTTCCAGCACCTGTGTCATGCTGGTTGTGGAGAACAGGATCGGCCAGCGAACTTCCAGACCGGCAGTTGCCATGCCGCGGAAAGCCTGCGAACGGATTTCATTCACAGTGCCGAATGTATCATTGGTGCTAATACCAATCGCATCGCCACGCAGAGCGAGGAGAGGGGTAATGACCAGACCCTGTTCGGTGATGAAAGTCCGTTTCCATTCTGCTTCGGTGGTCAGACGGGCACTGGTGCCCTTCATGCCATTCAGGAAGCGGGCAGCGCCGTTCTGATAAATTTTATCAGACGTTTCGCGATAAATGCCCTGCAGATTGCTGGTAATGGTCAGTTCGCCGCCATAGACAGAACCCGGAACAGTATAGAGATAGTCAACGCTTGGCAGTACCCAAGGCTGCTTCGTATCAACTGCATATTGGCTGCCGTTCAGCACATCTTCCTGCACTTTGAACTTGTACAGGTTAATATCAAGATGGTTGCGACCGGATATACCGCGCAAATAGACATTGGATGTCAGGGATTCACCGCTATAACCGCCGATTTTATAGGTACGGCTGAAATTCTTGTCGGTCTGGGCGATAACATCCCAGCCAAAGCTCCAGCGCGGATTGATTTTGAAATCACCTTTGGAAGCAACCATGCCGCGGAAACGCTCTTGCGCATCAACTGTTGCGGAGCCAAACTCTCCCGGTTTTGCCTGATAAATACCCGCTACGCGGATATTATAAGAGCCGTTTTCAAGACGGTGACGCCATTCGGTTTCACTTAAGAAGCCCTGTTTTGTCAGGCCTGTACCATAAGTGGTGATGTCATAATTCGGAGCCAGATTCCAGAAATAGCCCACCCGCATACCGAAACCCAGCTCGTCTTTATAGAGGAAGCTCGGGAACAGGAAGCCGCTCTTGCGCTTGATGGTCGGGTCAGCAATTTCGAAAGCAGGCAGGGCAAAAAGCGACTTGCCGAACATTTCAAAACGGCCGCCTTCAAAGCGGACAGTTTTCTTGGTGCCGTTCCAGATAATTTTTTTGGCTTTAACCTGCCAGAGAACCGGCTTGCTCGGATCTTTTTCACAGGCACGGCAGGCGGTGTAAACACCATTATTAAATGTGGTGATTTCACCGAGACTGCGTTCCGCGCTTTCCGCTGCAAAACGTGTGTCATCAACGGTTTCAACGCGCAGGCCGTTTACAAAGCCGTCGCGGAAATCATCGGTCACATCGATTTCATCAGAATAAATGCGGTTGCCGTCTTTTTCGACAATTTCAACATTGCCTTTAGCAACCATGCGTTTGGTTTTTTGGTTGTAGACAACCTGACGCGCAACTAAGCGATTGCCGTCATATTCAATCTGAACATTGCCCGCTGCGGTGACAGTATTCTGATCGCGGTCGACAATCAGATTGTCCGCCTGCAGCAGCATCTTGGCATCAGGATTGGTCTGATACTGGCTGCCGAAGTCGTCAGAAGGCGCTGCTTCCTGACTGTAAGCCACGGAAGACATGGAAATGATCACAGAGGTGGAAAAAATGCACGCCAGAGCTGTCCCGCGTGCAAGACGCGTGAAGTACTCAGATACTACCGTGCGGGAGCTACTCAATCCCACTAACCATCCTCCTTATGGAGCAAAAAGGAGATTCCAAAAAATGTTGCAATCAATACCGGTACCCATGCCGCTACAAATGGCGGCACGAATCCTGCCGTGCCAAAGGCTTTGGCAAGTACAGTTACGACATAAAGCACGAACCCGGCAATGATGCCACCCAGAATCATTGCTCCGGACTGGCCGGAACGCACAAATTTTAATGAGACTGTTGCAGCAATCAGCGTCATGGCCATCAAAAGAGCAGGCAAAGCCAGCAAAGACTGGAACTGCATGTCAAAAGCGGTGGCCGAAAAGCCGAAAGAGCGGGCGACTTCAATCTTGCGGGGCAATTGCACGAATGGAATCGTGTCGGGCGAAGAAAGTTTTTCTTCGAGAAATTCCGGTTTTAACTGGGTCGGAATCTTTGTGGATAAAAGTTCTTTAGGTTCCTGACCTTCGACAATATGGGTCACATTGGTCAGGTTCCAGTAACCGTCTTCCAGCTGAGCATCACGGGCGTCAAAACGCTCTTTGATTGTCTTGTCTTCATTGAAGACGAAGAAGCTGACACCGGTCAGATGCGTTCCCTGTGCGAGAATGCCCTTGGCGCCGATAATGGTTTCCTGTTCATCAAATTTCTGGCGCAGCCATGGATCGCGCAGCGCTGTAGCCTGATTAACATTGCCGTTTTGCCAGCGCGTGCTGATTTCCAGCGATTTTTCAAAACCATAAGCCGCAAGCGGATTAATGATGAAAATGGTGATGAGGCCGAACAGGAAGGCACCAAGACAGGCAGGCAGCAGAAACTGCCATGCGGAAACACCGACTGAACGCGCTACCACCAGTTCATAGCGGCGGTTCAGCGAAATCAGCGTGGCCATGGCAGAGAACAGGGCCACAAATGGAATAACCTGCTGCATGATGAAGGGAATGCGCATCGCGGAAAGCCCGAGTGCCGCCCATGCCGAATAATCGGGGAGGGTGGAGAGCTTGCTGGCATTTTCCGTAAAATCGAGCAGCAGCGACAATGCAAAAATACCCAGCAGAAAATACAGCGTGGTTTGCACATAGCGCATGAAAAAATAGTGTCCGAGCGTCCAGCCGATCATGACTGACCTCCTGATGTATTTTTCTTGCCGGCAAAGCGCTCATAAAGCGGACGCAGGCGGGTTGTTAATTGTTCGGTTATGTCCTGAATCCTGTCCGACCATGAGGTCGGCAGGCTGAGTGAGCGTCCGCTGAACAATGCATAGAGGCAGACCGCAATGACACCGAGCGGAATAAGATACATGACCGGCACATAGCTCAGGTTCTTCTCAGCGCGGTCAGACACAAAATATCCGGCCCAATAGACGATCAGTGACAGCGAGATCGCCGAGAAGGAAGCGGAAACTCGCGCTTCACGATGGGAACGCGCATCGCCAGCCAGAACCAGAGCAATCATGGCGAAAACGAAAGGATAAAGCCAGTTTGTCAGACGTTTATGCAGTTCCGCGCGATATTGCAGTGGCTTGGTCTGAAAAATCGGGTCATTCTTGTCCGGATTGATGAGATAGGACAGGTGACGGTCTTTGGCATAAAGAACCATGTCACCGCCTGTATCTGTAAACTGGCTCAGGTCAAAAGCATATTGATCAAATTTGATGATGGAAACATTGCCGGTTTTAACTTCCCGGCGCTGAATCTCACCATTATTCATCAGCAGAACGTCATTGCCATTATTATTGGCGATAGCGCCATCCAGCGCATAATAAACCAGATCCGTATTGGCATCGCGGGAATCGGCGATGAACATGCCGCCGATGCTGCCGTCTGATTTACGCTCGGCAATCTGCACATAGAGATTATCGGACAATCTGCGGAAGCTGCCTTCCTGCACAACCACATTGATCAAATCTGCGCTCGCATTGGCCAGCATGGAACGCATATTATAGCGTGCATAAGGATCGACGAAATTGGCAACCAGAAATGAAATAACCGCAAGCATGGCAGCAAACAGCAATACCGGCCGGATAACGGCCGTGCGCGGGCTGCCGGAGGCATTGATGACCACCAGCTCCGAATCCTGATTCATGGTGGAGAGTGTCTGCGTGATGGCAATCACCAGTGCAAACGGCATCACCAGAGGGATGACGGAGGGAATAAACAGCGAGAAAAACTGGATGGCTGTTGCCAGAGACTGGCCGCTGGAAGTCAGGAAGTTGATGCGCTGCAATACCTGCACTGTCCACGTAATGCCGATGGCCGCGCAGAACACGGCCAGAAACATTATTCCTACGCGGCGCAGGATGTATCGCTCGATCAGTTTCATATGCTGAATTTACATCCTGAACCTTAGGGCTGAACCTGTTATTATCTGCCGGTTATACAAATTTGCTGACATCTTATAATCGTTTAAAGACGGCACGCAAACGCTTGTCATATAATCCGTGTTTATCATAATCGGGTCTTGGCTAAAAATAGACAAAGAAATTAGGTTAACAAAACACTTATTCGTCAGAGACGGTAATTTATGGCTTGTGGTTTGGTCTTGATAGAGCCACACAATGCATTGAGTTATGCGACTCTGTTTTTACCTATTGGAGTTATTATGTCCAAAAATCCAGTCATCAAGTTCTCGAATTTTTCAGAAAAGCTGAAAGATGTCGTGATTGTACCCGTGAGCAAAGACGGTTCGGTTGCCGCACAGGCAAATCATGTTGGCGGCGAAGGTTTCGTTTCCGGCCTGATTACCAAAGCCGGTTTCAAGGGCAAACTTGGTGCAACGCTTGAAACTTACCTTGCTGACGGTGCAGGCGCAGAGCGTCTGGTTCTGGTTGGTATCGGCGATCCTGCCAAGCTGAAAAATGATGACTGGCTGAAAATCGGCGGCGCGGCATTCGCCAAAATCGGCAAATCCGCTGAAGCCAATGCAATTCTCGCAATTGACGGTCTGGAAATTCCGGCTGAAGCGGCTGCGGATTTTGCTCTGGGCGCACAGCTGCGCGCTTATCGTTTTGACAAGTACAAAACCAAGAAAAACGACGACAAGGCTGAGGCCAAAGACGTTAAGCTGACCATTCAGGTTGCTGATGCTGCCGGTGCGGAAAAAGCTTACGAAGCTGCGGCTGAAATTGGTGAAGGTGTGCTGCTGGCGCGCGATCTGGTCAATGAGCCTGCAAATGTGCTCGGCCCGGTTGAATTTGCTGCGGAAGCAGAAAAGCTTGAGAAACTTGGTGTTAAAATCACCATTCTCACTGAAAAAGAAATGAAAAAGCTCGGCATGGGCTCGCTGCTCGGCGTTGCTCAGGGTTCTGTCCGTCCGCCGCGTCTGGTTGTTATGGAATGGAACGGTGGCAAAGCCAAAGACAAGCCGGTGGCTTTTGTCGGTAAGGGCGTTGTGTTCGATACCGGCGGTATCTCCATCAAGCCTGCGCTTAGTATGGAAGATATGAAGGGTGACATGGGCGGTGCAGCTGCTGTTACCGGTCTGATGCGCGCTCTTGCCGGTCGTAAAGCTAAGGCCAATGTTATCGGCGTGATCGGTCTTGTGGAAAATATGCCGGATGGCAATGCACAGCGTCCGGGTGATATCGTCACCACCATGTCCGGTCAGACGATTGAAGTGATCAATACCGATGCTGAAGGCCGTCTGGTTCTGGCTGATGCACTGTATTACACCGCCAAGACCCATAAGCCGCGCTTCATGATCAATCTGGCAACGCTGACCGGTGCGATTGTAATCGCTCTCGGCACCCAGCATGCGGGTCTGTTCTCCAATGATGATGAACTGGCAGAGCAGCTGTTTGATGCCGGTCAGACCAGCGGTGAAAAACTGTGGCGTATGCCGCTCACCAAGGAATATGACAAGATCATCGATTCCAAATTCGCAGATATGCGTAACTCGGCCGGTCGTCCTGCCGGTTCGATCACTGCGGCTCAGTTCCTGAAACGTTTTGTCGGTGATACACCTTGGGCGCATCTGGATATTGCCGGTACTGCGATGGATTCACCTGCCAGCGAATATAATGAATCCTGGGGTTCG
>NZ_ANNO01000443.1:0-838 GCF_000409565.1 Pseudochrobactrum sp. AO18b | reverse complement strand
TTTTTTTTTGTATTTTAAAGCATGTCGCGGAAAGGCAGGTACCGGTTTTCCGATAGCGGCATGCGTAAAAGCAGGGAGGCTGGGCGCGTGCCAAGGCTTCAAGTAAACGCGATACGCTCCGGCGGAAATAAATACCTCAATAAAAATTGACCGGCGCAATATGAATTTTAATTGTGCGCAGCAACAAGAACTTGTTAAGATGTCACAAAATGTTCATTGAGATGCTGTGTCCGCCGGTTTTGGCACCCCTGAAGGACGGGCTGGCTGTTTATTCCGGATAAAATTGTGTTTCCATCTTATGCTTCGCGCAGTTTCATCAGTGCAATGCTGGTACTGCTTTTATTAAATGTTCTGTTCTTTTTCTTCGTGACAGATTTTGACAATCTTGTCGTCGAAATGGGAGAGGCCGGATTGCTCGAGAATTTGCAACTGGTTTATCTCGGTCTTGCCGCAATCGCGTTTTTCATTGGCGGCCTGCGCAGTGAGGGGCCTGCGCGAATGTTTGCAATCGGTATGTCCGTACTGATGTGGATTTTCTTCTTCCGTGAGTTTGAAATCGAGCCGACAGGGCCGGTGAGCAATTACATTAAATCCCATGCATTCCGCTGGCATGAGGCGATTATCGTCATCGCTTTCGCCGCTATTTATGTTTTCCGTCATTCAGATTATGTGCGCCCTGTATTGACCTTTGTTTTCAGCCGTAAAGCATGGCCTTTTTATCTGGCAGCGGCACTCATCGCTCTCGGCGAGGTTTTTGAGAAAATGCACGGGCTTGCCTTTAACGAGTTTCTGGAAGAAGCGCTGGAAAGCCTGAGCTATTTTACGTTGTTGTGCCTTG
>NZ_ANNO01000442.1:0-4429 GCF_000409565.1 Pseudochrobactrum sp. AO18b | reverse complement strand
CGACGGGCCGTTTTGTTTCTGGTTTAAGCTGTTATCCGGTATATATGAGATGCGAGAGGTAAGGGGCGCGGTTCCCTGCATTGGCTGATGGCGGAAATTCTGTTTTATCATCTGACTGAATCCGTTCTGGATGAAGCTTTGCCGGGGCTGGTTGACCGCTCGTTAGAGCGGGGCTGGCGTGTGACAATCCAGATGACATCGGAAGAGCGCCGCGATGAACTCGACCGCTTGCTGTGGACATGGAGCAATGCTTCATTTCTTGCTCATGGCACAGATGCGCAGCCCCATGCAGAACATCAGCCCGCTTTGCTGACGACGACCACTGATAATCTGAATGGCGCAACAGTGCGTTTTGTTGTGGAAGGCGCGGAAATCGCCGGTGCTGAGAACTATGATCGTCTGGTGGTTATGTTTGACGGACACGACGCTGCACAGCTGACCAAAGCGCGAGAGCAATGGAAAAGCCTGAAAGCGGCAGGACATCAGCTGACCTATTGGCAGCAAAATGCAGACCGCCGCTGGGAGAAAAAAGCCTGATGCGTATTTTTTGTATTCTGCTGTTTCTCTTTGGTCTGGCAACCGGTGTGATCTGGCCATGGGCGCAGCGTCATTTTGGCGGCGAGGAAATCGGCACATGGGTGCTCTATCAGCGCGAGGGCGGTTATCAGTCTGCGAAAGTACAATTGAAACCTGAAGATGCGCCATTGCGTATTTTTGTTGATGCGCAACCAATGCAGGGCGTAACCAGCGGACAAAAGCAGTCAGTGCTTAATCTGGCAGTGTCACGTGATGGTGTGCCGGTATTGGCCGAACGCCTCAGTTACAGCCCGAAAAGCGGTAATGAACAGCGTGATTTGCCGCAAAGCGGTGCGGTGATCCGCCAAAGCGCAAAAGATATGGAAACCTTACAGGCCGGCACTTATGAATTCAGCGTGCGGGCGGTGGAAGACGGCTTGTCGCTGACACGGGCTGATCTGGTGCTGCGTCGTGGCGCACCTCCGGTTGACGAGAATATTACCATGATGGGCGTGGTGGTTATGGTGGCCGGTCTCTACGGATTTATGCGTACGCGCAGACGGCAGAAAGCCTGAATTGTCTGATAATTAAGCCCGCCGTTTCACAGAACCGGCGGGCTTGTTTTGGGGGTACAGAGGTAGCTTTTAATCAGCCATTGCCTCTTCATATTCCGCAGAATAGGTCAGCCATTTTTCTTCAACGTCTGCCAGTTTGGTTTCAGCGGACTTCAGATCAATATTGAACTGCACGGCTTTCTGGGCATCCTTGGTATAAAGTTCAGGATCTTCCAGTTTGCCTTTCAGTGCCTGAATCTCTTTCTGCAGTTTTTGCATTAAAGATTCGGAATCATTAATCTTTTTCTGCAGCGGTTTAAGCTGTTCACGTTTCTGCGCAGCCTGTTTACGCTGATCTGCTTTGCTGAGTTTCGGCCCTTCATCGACCGGTGCAATATCTTGCACAAGCTCTGTGGTGCTGTTTGGCGTGCTTTTATCGCTCAGAACCAGAGAACGGTAATCATCCAGATCGCCGTCATAAGGTTTGACCGTGCCGTTACGCACCAGCCACAGCCGATCCATGGTTGCTTCGATGAGATGACGATCATGAGCGATGAGGATCACAGCGCCTTTGAAATCATTCAGCGCGTGAACCAGTTCTTCGCGGCTGTCGATATCCAGATGGTTGGTCGGCTCGTCGAGGATCAGCAGGTTCGGACCATGGAAGGTCGCAAGCCCCATCAGCAAACGTGCTTTTTCACCACCGGAAAGCTCTTTGGCTTTGGTCAGCATCTTTTCCGTTGCCAGCCCCATCTGGGCGACGCGGGCACGCACTTTGGCTTCCGGTGCATCCGGCATCAGCTTGCGCACATGCTCAATGGCATTGTCTTCCGGCACCAGATCATCAAGCTGATGCTGGGCGAAGAAGGCAACCTTCAGCGCTGGTGAAAGGGTCAGTGTACCGCCTTCCGGTTTTAGCCGTCCGGAGATCAACTTGGCCAGAGTGGACTTACCGTTACCATTGGAGCCGAGCAGGGCAATGCGGTCATCATTATCAATACGCAGTGAAAGATTGCGCAGGATAGGCTTACCGGTTTCATAACCGACATCGGCATTTTCCAGCGCGATGATTGGCGATGCTGCCGCTTTTTCCGCTTCAGGAAAGCGGAATGGCTGCACATGCTCGTCATAATGCGCGGCTATCGGCTTCAGTTTTTGCAGGGCTTTCAGGCGGGACTGTGCCTGACGTGCCTTGGAAGCCTTGGCGCGAAAACGCTCCACAAAGGATTCCATATGCTTGCGATGGGCTTCCTGCTTCACACGCTGTTTCTGCTGCAATTCCAGCATTTCGGCGCGCTGACGTTCAAACTGGTCGTAATTACCCTTCCAGAAAGTCAGCTTCTTATTCTCAAGATGCAAAATGGAACTGGTTGCCGAGTTCAGCAGATCGCGATCATGGCTGATGATGATGACAGTGTATGGGTAGCGCTTGATATAGTCGATCAGCCACAACACGCCTTCAAGGTCGAGATAGTTGGTTGGTTCGTCAAGCAGCAGCAGATCAGGCTGAGCAAACAGCACAGCCGCCAAAGCCACACGCATACGCCAGCCACCGGAGAAGGATGAAGCAGGGCGCAATTGCGCTTCCGCATCGAAACCCAGGCCGGAGAGAATGGCGCTGGCACGGGCTTCTGCTGAATGAGATTCAATATCGGCAAGGCGGATATGAATTTCGGAAATGCGTGCCGGATCAGTCGCCGTTTCGGCTTCTTGCAACAAGGCAAGGCGCTCTTTATCCGCTTTCAGAACAATCTCTATCAGAGACTCTTCTGTGCCTGGTGCTTCCTGCGCTACCTGACCGATACGGGTGTTTTTCGGGATGGAAATATCGCCGGTATCCGACGACAATTCACCGGTAATCACCTTGAACAGGGTCGACTTGCCGGTGCCGTTACGCCCGACAAAACCGGTCTTTGAACCAGATGGCAGTGTTGCACTGCCATGGTCGATGAGGACGCGTCCGACCATGCGGACGGTTATATCATTAAGGATCAACATAGAGCGGTTTTGCACGGGATATTGCAATTGTGCAAGAGGCAAAAACGTCCGGTTATGCTTGTGCTGAGACGGAAATATCAGACGAAGCGGCGGCCGGATTCCGATTTCTGGAAAATCATCATATCCAGTTCCGGTGCCGCATGTTTCAGCATGGTGAGTGCTGCATGAACCTGCCCGCGATAATGGGTCTGATGGTTGAACATATGGGCAAGGGCAGGGGCAAGCCGCTGACTGATGGTGCGCATGTCGCTCATATTGAGAAACACAAAACGCCCTGAAACCTCGGCAGGTGAAAGTCCTTCCAGCCATTCCAGAATACGCGCATCTTCCTGCAGGCGGGCGGCGCGCAGATCAGACAAAGCCAGATAAAGAATGGCATCAGGTGTTTTCGGGTGATCGCCTTCACCGGTAAAACGCTTCATCCACAGGCGGTCATTGCCCAGCAGATGATTAAGCGTGGCGTGGACGGATTTGTAAAACAGACCTGCATCCTGCCGGTATTCGCTTTCAGTCAAAGCCGCAACCGCGTCGAAAAGCTGTTTATTGGCCCAGCCATTATAGGCAGCAAGCATCAGAAAATGTTGCTTCATCATCAAGCTCTCATCAAAAACCAAAAACAGCAAAAGACAGCCCGTGCAACACAGAATCGCTGTTATTGTCATGAGCGCTGTTAACTATAACCTGTCTTTGCACTTATAGCAGGCTAAATCACTTTATTATCAGTGTCTTGTCATTCCATTGTATTATGTGAAAGCTATGTATGGCGGCGCAGCTAAAATGATGCTCAGCACGATGAGACAGGACTGAGTAAACAGAAACAGAATGGGGCGCGTTTTCACCGCACTTTCAGCAGCATTTTACAGCAGGTTTAATGATCTTATTTGACTGTAAAAGGCTGTGAGGGTATAGAACGGCACCTTTCCTCTAAATATATACAGGACAAAAATGGCCATCGAACGTACCTTTTCCATGATCAAGCCAGATGCAACCAAGCGCAACCTGACCGGTGCAATCACCGCCAAGCTCGAAGAAGCTGGTCTGCGTGTTGTTGCTTCCAAGCGCGTATGGATGAGCAAGCGCGAAGCTGAAGGCTTCTACGCAGTGCACGCAGCACGTCCTTTCTTCGGTGAGCTGGTTGAAACCATGACTTCCGGCCCGACAATCGTTCAGGTTCTGGAAGGCGAAAACGCAATCCTGAAAAACCGCGAAGTTATGGGCGCAACCAATCCGGCAGATGCTGCTGAAGGTACAATCCGTAAAACTTTCGCTCTGTCGATCGGTGAAAACTCGGTACACGGTTCCGATGCTCCTGAAACAGCTGCTCAGGAAATCACCTACTGGTTCTCTTCGACAGAAATCGT